>CAJTRU010000020.1:0-38665 GCA_910579085.1 uncultured Lachnospiraceae bacterium
ATACTTAAAGCCTGCCCCAAGGAATACCTATCAATATATACAGACAAAAATGAAAGATTGGGCATATTCTAGTGTTGTAGAATGAATATTCTTTCATAAAATTTGCTAGATAAAATAGCCCCTGATGCCATATAATATATAGGTCTGGACATTTGGACAGAAATCACAAAAATGTTCTACATCAGTAGATAAAATCAAAACCTGACTCCTCCTCTTTTTTATCCCTTAAAATAGTTAAATAAACTTATAATCTTTCCACTGTTTTTCTTCCCTGAACCACCATCAAAACAACTAAATTCCTACTGTTTTCATCTGAAAAATTATATAATTTTGTTGATAAAATTCAACAAAATGTGATATAATTGTCAATACATCCAGTTAATACCATGAGAATGGTTGAATTTGGTTCTGAATAAAAGGGCATTTTATCTGTGACTCAAAAAAATAAAACAAAAAAGGAGGAAGATTGATATGAAGAACATGATTAAAACAAAAAAGAAATTAGCAATAACAGCTATGGCTGTTTTCATGCTGTTAGTTGGTGGGGTTATAATAGCAAAGTTACTTGGGGTTTCATTTGCTGAAAATAATGTAGGGCAAGGTGATACAGTTAAAGTTGGAAATGGTAAATACAAGATTATAAGTGAATATGATTCATTCGCACAATATGTTGGTCCGACAAAAAGGTCTGTTAAGACAGTGACAATCCCAGATACAATAAAGGCTGGTGGAAAAACTTATAAAGTTGTCAGTATTGGAGACAGTGCATGTAACTCTAATTGTGGTTCTTTGAAAAAATTAACAATTGGTAGAAATGTAATATGTATTGGGGCAAGGGCATTCCGATTTTGTGAAAAACTTAAATCTGTTACTATAAAAACAACACATCTTACCAAGGAAAATGTGAAACAATTATCTTTTTATGATTTAAACAAAAAAGTAACTATTACAGTTCCAGAACAAAAGCTGGAAGAATATAAAAAGATTCTTAAATCAAAAGATGTAGGATTAACAGGTAAAAGCCAGAAAATAAAGGGGAAGAGGATGGAAGAACTGTATGATGCTGTCTTCGACTTAAATTCTGCTGTGCCTGACCCAGAGGTTAAAATGGGAATTAACACTGCATATGAACTGAGGTTGAAGCAGACAAAAGAAACAAATGAGTATTCTGTGGGGGATACTATTCCTGTTGCAATGAAAATCAGGATGGACCAGAAAATATACTACAGGTGGCAGCCATATATGGCAGATAGTGGATTTTATATGACATGTGGGAAATGTGGAAGGATGTTTAAGGCAGATAAAGGACTTTCTAATACCCATGCAACACTTGATAACCACACATATGTTCCGATGAATGATAAAGTAAATTGTGTAACATCTAATTGGATTTTTGGATATGAGTATCCAGAATCTTTTGTAGCATGGAGACAGGTACACTCACAAAACCCATGCAGTGCTGTGGTTAATATTACCTTGCCTGATGGACTTGACTACAAAGAAGGAAGTGAAGGTGTATTTGCATCATTTATATTACCTATTGAAGATTTCTATGGGGATCCCCCTCGTAAAGTCAAACACGAATTATATCAAACAGAAGTTAATGGCAAAGAAATTACAATAACCATTAATGATTTAAGAACTTTTACAAGGGCATATGATAATCTTTATATTGAATTAGAAACAGAAATGAATGATAGTGTAGCAGATTCTAATGTAATAGAAGCATCGCTTGTTTATAATTATGGGGATGGTGACAAATCAGTTGATTTCAATGATGTAACTGTTCTGAGACCTTAATTAAGATAAATTATTTTATAAGAGGGACCTATGTATATTTTTGCATAGGTCTTTCTTGTGCTATAAATCATGTCTTTATCCTCTTCTTCCTCTTCATAATATGCCTAATTTTATAATTTTTTCTAAAATCCCTCTTTTCTTTCATAAAAAAATACATATTAGTTTGGAAAAACAGCAGAAATGCTTTTATTTATAGATAAATTTTATGAATAGGGGGTATATTAGGTGATTAAATTTATCAAAAAGGCTGTTTCGGCCTTGCTTGCATCTGTGATGTGCATTCCAACTGGAATTGTGAACATTGCTAATGCTGAAGAAAATGACACGAATACAGTGACCACAGTAACATTAGCAGATTCCTGTGAAAATGGATTCATGCAATTTTCCGAGAGCTGCATGGAATCGTCTACTGCTGACCAGGATGGATATCATATGGTTCAAGTTGGCGAAGATGGTCAGATGAACCAGATAGAGAATGATGGTTCCATTTGGGCATTTAGTCCAAATGATAAAGTAGAAATTGAATTAATTCCTAATGAAAACTATGTTGTTGATTCTTTCTCTATCAAAGATGCTGCCAATGGTAATATTCTGGCATACAGGGAAACGACAGACAATATTTTTTCGTTTACAATGCCAACACAAAGTCTGACTGTCGAGGCAACATTTAGGCAGGAAACAGAAGACAGACCAGAACTTACTGATCCAGATGCTATTTCGTTACAAGAAAAAATTGATGCATTACCAGTAGAAGAGGGATTCTATGCAGAGTACGAGCAGATGGATGAAACAGAGCTACAAGGGCTGTGGGATGAAACTAATGATATTGGTGAAAGTTATTTTAATGAATTTTCTGATGAGCAGAGGGAACAGGTAGATGCATCAAAATTATATTCAACTCTGTTGTTGTTAGATGGATACCAGGAAAATGACAGCACTGAAGTTCCTGATAATGATGCAGTACAAAATTTACAGAGCAGGATTAATACCCTGCCAGATGTATGCGACATAGCAGAAACAAGTGATATTAATGAAAATGGATATGCAAATTACTGTTACAGTGATGAAAACACAACAATGAAAATAACAGAAGAAGAACAGGACAATGTATTCCTTGAGACATTGGAACTGTCTGAAACATTATCAGATATTGACAGCACTTATGCCAGTGAAACATTTGATGTGAAACCCTTGTCTGAAATGGTAATGTTTTTTACTGCTGGTGTCAGTGTACCTGCAGCAAGGGCAGCGGCAGGAATGATAGGTATAACAGAGGAAAATCCTTTAAAGAAGGTAGACAAAGATGGTCTCTACCCAACAAAAGGTGTTTATACTGTTGATGATTGGTTAGAAGAACACTATTCATCTGAATTTTCATTACATGCAAATATGACAAACACAGATACTGGAGAGGATAAAAAATATAACACTGTGGCATATTGTGCAAACCCTTCGAGGGCAAGATACCATGTGGGAAGCAATAAATCAACAAAATTTACTACTAGTAATCTAAAAGAACTGAAAGGAAACCTGGACTCAGATCCAGCATTGACTATAAAATTAATTTTGTGGTATGGCAAAAAAGGACCTGGGTATGGGAATGATGGTGCTCCAAAAGTTGATTATGTATCTACTCACTTTGCATTAGGCAAGGCATATGCCAATGATACTGGTAATGAAAGCAAAACACATGCGAGTAAGACAGAATGGAAGAAATTATATAATTTTTGTAAAAAGAAAGCAGATAAAATAAGGCAGGACAGAATAGGTAACTGGCCTGATCCAGGAACACTTAAAAATAGTAAAAAGATTGATTTTGCAAATTTCAGGGTTTTTTCAGTTATTCCACCAGAGTCAACTGAAAAGTACCAGCATATATTCTTTTATACACTGGAAAATGATGATACAAGTATAGACCCTTTGTATGTTTCACTGTTTAAAATTGAAAGTGACAAAACAAAAGGTTCTAAAAACCCAAGTTCAACACTTAAAGATGCTGAATTTGTAGTTGAATTTTATCTGGATAATAACTTCGCAACTACAAAGGATGCTGAACTTTTTAATCCTACTGCTAAATGGACTTTTTCAACTAAAAATTATGAAACATATTTAGAAAACCATCCAGATTTACCAGTTTATAATTTTGATAACTTTGATGATAATGGTTCCTATGCCCAGGCTGACCATGAAGGCAGCAAGGTGCCAATGGGTGCAATTAATTTTTCTCCAAATGATCCTGAAGAAAAAAACAGAAATAAATGGAAGAATGATTTTATCGCTAATAAGGATTTAGATTCATGGAGAATGTACTGGGGACAGAAGGGGACATATATAATTTATGAGAAAAGTGCATCACAAGGTTTTAAACTTAGTGGTGAAATGCTGGCTATGGGCAACCCATCTAAGACCACAACCAAAAATGTAAAAGAAGGTATTGCTATTTATTATAATCCTGACAATTACACTTATAAGGTAAATGGTGAAAAAATTGCTGCACCAATCAAGGGACATGACGAATCAGGGGAAGGTGTTGCACTGGAAGTATCCAATGTGCAGCAGGTGCCTACGATAAAGACTAATGCAAGTGTTGCCCATAGGAGAGGGCAGCCAGATACACAATATGCAAAGGTAAATGGAGGACCATTAGGTGTGCAGGATACTGTGGTTTTAGATAATAACAAAGTTAAAGATGCAAAATATGTTGTGACCACTTATTGTTTTGACAAAACTGCCAACAAATATGTTGATATACATTGGCTGAATAATACTATAATTAGCCCAGGAAGTGGTGTTAAGATAACTGTGAATAATGACACCCCTGCAAGTGAAACAGATGGGCCATCAATATCCTATGAATTAACATCAGATGATGTCTCAGAGAGTGGTGAGTATAAATTTACTGTTGATGGCAATATTACTTCAACATCTGGTCTTGCTGGCCATACCATTGTTTTTGTAAACAAATTTGAGATAACATCAGGTGGAAAAACTACTAAAACAGAGTCAAGCAAAGATGATACAGCTGAATATATATACTTAAAGGATGAACCAGAACCAGACACACCTGAAGCTTCAACCAGTATTATGAGCAGCCAGATTAAAAGAAAAGCTGGTACTGGGGAATCAATTGTTTATGCAGGTAAATATAAAGATGAAACTTTTAAAGAGGGTAGTGGGGAAATATTACAGTCACTGACTGATACAATAGACTATACTGGTCTTGAATCAGGTAAATCATATACAATCAAAGCATGGTTAATGAATGTGGACACAGGTGAAAAGGCTATAGATGCAGCAGGGAATGAAATCAAGTCTGAAACAACCAAGACTGCATCTGGCAGTTCAGGCAAATGGGACATTAAATTTGAATTTGATGCAACAGGATTAGGAGGTAAAAAATATGTTGCATTTGCTGAAATTTATGATGGTGGCACTAAAAAGTTTGATTTAAAAGATAAAGACAATAAATTTGAAACATTTTTAATACCTGGAATTGAAACAAAGCTGACTGATACCAGCACTGGTACTAACTTTACATCTGGAGGTAACTCACTTCTTGTTGACAAAATCACATACAATAATTTACTCCCAGGTGTTCAGTATAAAGTTGTATCAAGTCTCGTTGATGCATCAACTGGAGAAACAGGTACAGATGCAAATGGTGCTGAGATGAAATGTGAAACACTTGTAACAGCAGATACCGAATCTGGAAGTTTTGATGTTGAAATGGAGTTTAACATTGATGCATCAGCTGCCAAAGTTTATGTTGCTTTTGAAGAGATTTTCATTGAAAAAGGCAGTCCAGGTTCGGGCGAATGGGTTTTGGTGGCAGACCACAAAGATGTCTTGGATGAGAACCAGAAGACTGTTGTTCCATCTATCAAAACACTGGCTAAAGACCAGAAAACAGATTACAATATTTCAATGGCCGAAGGAGAAATGGTTATATACGACACCCTTCACTATGAAAACTTTGTGCCAGGTTTAAAGTACAGGGTAGATAGTGAATTGATTGATGTTGCCACAAATAAAGTTGTGGTTGATGATGATGGTGTAGAGCAAAGCTTGACAATGTATTTTACTGCTGATGAAAATTTTGATGCTGGCAGGTATCTTACTTATGGCGATATTAAACCAGAAAACCATGATGGAAATGGAATTGTTTTCAGGTTAAATGGTAAAAGTTTTGCTGGGAAAACCTTTGTTATTTTTGAGAGGGTATATCTTGAAGATGAAACTGGGACACATCTGGTTGCATCCCATACAGACCCATTGGACGAAAAACAGACTATCCATGTTCCTAAGATATGGACAAATGCCATAGATGTTGAAACACAGACCAATATCTCTTATGCAGATGAGACTGCCATTATCAAGGATACAGTTTCTTATGAAAACCTTATCCCTGGACTTACTTATGAATTACATGGCAGGGTAGTGGACAGGAAGAAGACCTTAGAATCGGGTAAAGAGACTATTGTGGTTGGAACCGATGGAAAAAATGCAGAAAATAAGGTAATCTTTACACCAGATGCAGCAAATGGCGAACAGGAGCTAACATTTGATATAGACCTCAAGAAATATGTGGATGACCTTAATAAATCATACAAAGGTGCTGTATTTGTTGTTTATGAAGATTTATATGTAATCCAAAGATATGATGGTGCTGATGACAGGTCTATTGTTGCATCTCATACAGATATTAATGATGAAAACCAGACGATTTACCTTCCAAAGATTACAACATCACTGAATGACAGTAAGACTGGTACAAAATTATCATATGCAGAATCAAATGCACACCTTATAGATACCATTAACTATTTCAATTTTAAACCTTCTACACAATATACTGTAAAAGGAAGACTTTACAACATGGAAGATGGCACAGTTCTTCCAGGCAGCGAAAAGGTGCAGCAGTTTACTTCAAATGCAACAGGAACTGGTTCATGGGCATTAGATTATACTTTTGATGCTTCCAAGATGCAGGGAACAATCCTTGTCGCATATGCAGAGGTGTATATTGGTGATAAGGTTGTTGCAACTCATGATGAATTCTGGGATACAGAAGAAAGGGTTTATTTCCCTAAAATCACTACAGATGCAATGGAGAAAAGCACTGGTGAAAATATTGGGCTTGCTTCAAAAGAGTTAGATATTATTGATACAGTTCATTACAAATCATTGTCACCAGGTTATACTTACAGACTTGTGACAGAATTAAGGGACCAGGCTACAGGTGATATTGTTACTGATGATGCAGGAAATAAGCAGGTGCTTACTACTGAATTTAAAACAGATTTTGAGCTGTTAGATAAGCAATATTTAACTTTTGGTGATATTATTCCACAGGACAGCAAACACAAAGATGTAACATTCTGCCTTGATGCTGAATATTTCGCAGGAAGAACCCTCGTAATTTATGAAAGATTGTATTTAGATAATGAAACTGGTGAACATCTGATTGCAGACCACCAGGATCCTCTGGATGAAAGGCAGACAATCCCAATTGGAGATATCTGGACTGAAGCAATTGATATGGATAACTTTACTAAGACTCTGCATACTGATACAGGAAGGGCAACTGTTATAGATACAGTCCATTACAGGAATTTACCTGCAGGGGATTATGAATTACATGGTTATGTTGTCAATAAGGACCAGACCATACAGGCAGGTACAAATGTCCTTGCATATGCACCAGGTGGTGGCAGGGCAGAGGCGACAAAGCAGTTTAAAGTAACCAGTTCCAGTGAAGGTACTATAAAAATAGCATTTGATATTGATGTTTCAAAATATACTACAGATGAATTTAAGGGTGCAGTTTTAGTGGTATATCAGGAACTGTATCGCATTACAAATAAAGATGGGAATTCTGACAGGGTGCTTGTTGCAAAGCATACCAGTATTGAGAATTTAAAACAAACTGTATATATCCCTTATATCTGGACAGATTTAAACGACTATAAAACAGGCACAAAAGTGCTTCTTGCTGAAGCAGATGCACATATCGTGGATACTATCAGCTATACCAGATTCCAGCCAAATTCAACTTACACTGTTAAAGGTAAGATTATTGACATGGAAAAAGGCACAACACTGACTGACAGTTCTGGCAAGAAAGTAGAAAAAGAAATGGAAGTAACTGCATCTGATACTGGTGCAGGCACATGGGCATTAGATTATGAATTTGATGCTTCCAAATTACAGGGCAAGATTTTAGTTGCATATGCCGATGTATATGTAAAGAATGGAGAAAGACCTGATATTCTTTCAAGGGTTGCAACACATAGTAATTTCTGGGATGTGGGGCAGAGGGTATATATCCCTAAGATTTCTACAGTCGCAACAGACCAGAAAACAAACAGCCATGTGACATTTGCTGAGGATAATGCATGGGTAACTGACAGGATTTATTATTCACACTTACAGCCTGATACTGAATACAGGTTGATTTCAAAATTAGTGGACAAAGACACAGGTGAAGTAGTTGTGGATGATAAAAAAGTAAAACAGGAAATTGAATCCACATTTACAACTACACCAAATGAATCACAGGAAAAGTATAACCAGACTATTAAAAATCCATTTGCAGATTCTGATGATACTGGCATTGGATATTCCTATGGTTATATCATCCCAGCAGATGGCACAACATTACCTGATGGCTCAAAATACAAAGGAGTTGTCTTTAACTTTGATGCACACACTTTTGAGGGAAGGACACTTGTTATTTTCGAGGAACTGCAGATGAGGACAAAAGATGGATACCAGACTATTGCTACCCATATGGATATCAATGATGAAAACCAGACTGTGCATATTCCGAAAATCAGGACAAATGCTGTAGACAGCGAAACATTAACACATTCATCAAAGATGGATGGTTCTATGACAGTCATTGATACCATCACATACGAAAACTTGATACCTGGATTTACCTACGAAGTAGAAGGTTTCCTTATGGATAAGCCAAGGGATGATACAAAAGGTTACAGTGTAATTAAAGATGCAAAGGGTAATCCAATCACAAATAAGAAGGAATTTGTCGCAGACAAGCCAAATGGGACTGTAAAATTGTCTTTGAGTGGTGATGCAAGAAGTTTCCAGACTGACGAAGGGGAATTCAGTTCTGAAACACTGGTTGTATTTGAAAGACTTTATCTTAAAAATAACAAAGATGCCAGCGATGACAGGCTTGTTGTTGCAACACATGAAGATATCAATGATGAAAACCAGACGATTTACTGCCCAAGGATTTCTACAAAAGTTGTTTCCTATGATTTTGGCGAAGAATCAAAAGATGGGGATGCAGACCATGTAACTGGTTTTGCAGCATACGAGTGTGATTATTGTAAAACTCGGTTTACAAGCGAGCATGATGTGCAGGCACACATTAAAAAGACACCTGCATGCTTGAATTTTAAGAACAGTTACAGCACAGTAACTGAAGCAACCATATATGATAGAGTTTATTATGAAAACCTGATACCAAACAGGACTTACGAGATTGTTGGACATATCATTGACACAAAAACTGGAAAAGCTGTTACTATCAATAATCGTATGGTACAGTCTGAAAAGAAATATTTTACACCAGGAACATCAAATGGCGAGGTTGATGTGGTATTCCATGTCACAGGGTTAGATTTGGCAGGAGGAAGGTATGTCTGCTATGAAGAACTGTTCTACAATGGGACCAGCATTGCAGAGCATAAGGAGAAATTTGATGATAACCAGACTTTCTATGTCCCTGACATGGTGACATCTGCTATGGATTATGACACCAAATCAAACATTTCCAAATCAGATACTATCAGTACAATCATTGATACTGTGGAAATGACAGGTCTTAAAGAGAATGAAAAATACAGGCTTTCTTCTGTATTAATGGATGCGACAACCGATGCAAAATCTGGGGCAAAGGGCAGCAACTATGGTTCATATTTTATTGATGGTACTGGAAATGCTGTGCATGCAAAAGAGTGGAGGAAGAAAGGCAGTACAGTATGGCACAGCATGGATGAATACTTTACGATTGATGCCACATTGTCACCAGAAGATTACAGGGGAACAGCAACAATCGAAGTGAAATTTGAAGTTGATACAGTCACAGAACATGGTGGAAAAGACTACCAGGGCATGACCTATGTGGTATTCCAGGAATTATATACTGAGAATGGTACACTGGTTGCACAGCATAAAGACATTACTGATAAACAGCAGACTATCTATATTGGTGGCATGTATACAGTCGCACTGGATGGATCACCAATCAATGGAACAATGACGAATTTAATGGATGGCACAAGTGGTGACAGGACACTGGTGGATTATATCTACTATTCTAACCTGCTTCCAAATAAGAGTTACTATGTAACGACTAATGTGTATATCAAAGAAATGAGTAAAGGTGGAAACCCTGACACTGATGTTATGCAGCCATTCGAAGCTGAAAATGCAGTAGGATTGATGGCACACCAGTATACGACAAAATCAACAGGTTCTGGATACTGGGCAATTAATATTTCACTGTCTGGAGAAAAATTAAAGGATTACTTAGACAAATCTGAGAATGGAATTACATTAGTTGTTTACGAGGAAATCCATGAAGGGACGATGGATGGGAAGAGGGTTGCACTGGAAAACAACCTGTATAATGAATCGCAGAGTGTGCATATACCAAAAATTAAAAGCACTGTGGAAGAGGATAAGGTTAGTGGTTTACATTACACATTATCCGAAGGAAAATGGATATGCGATAATGATGAATGTGTAATCTATGCCTGTGATGGATGTGGAAAAGAATTCCATAGCGAGGAAGAGGCAGCAGACCATCTGTATGACTGTCGTGAAGGTGACAGCTATACCTGCACAAGTGGTGTATTTGGTTCAAAGGCAGAAGCAGAGGCACATGTAGCACCAGTTTATGAGTGCAATAATTGTGGATTACATTTTTCCGATGAATCAGATGCAGAGGCACATGTCAATGGCAAATGCAGGGATGCAGCTGTTGTAAGGGCAACACAGCTTGTCAGGGATGAAGATAATAATGTAGTGAACGAACTGTGGTATGCATGCAGTGCATGTGGGGCGCAGTTTAAGACAAACAAGGAGTGTTTAGACCATATCAATGGGTCTGACACCTGCTACAATTACACAAATATTAATGCAGCACATAATTCATACAGCAATATCAATGCAGGGGTAACAGATACTGTAAGCTATAGCAATTTAATCCCAGGCAAGAAATACAGGATAACAGGCAAGATTTATAATACAGAAACGAAAGAACCAGCAATGACAGAAAAGGAAGAGGAGATTACTTCTTCTAAAACATTTATCCCTATGGCTTCACAGGGAAGTGTGAAACTTGATTTTGAATTTGATGGAACTTACCTTGCTGGGCATAAATATGCAGTTTACACAGAAATCCTTCTTGTGGATGCAAGGTATGATACGACAACAGCATCAACCATAAATAATCCTGTGCTGATAACAAAACATAATGAAAATTTGGATGATAAGGAAGAGGCTTTCTACATACCAAAAGTTTCAACTTCTGCAAAGGATTATTATACACAGACGAATGTGACAAAAGCAGACAGCACAACAACGATTGTAGATGATGTCACATTTGAAGGATTGAATACGACAGATAAATACTGCATCAAGGGTATCATTATGGATAAGGAAACCAGAGAACCTCTTGTACTCGCTGATGGCTCACAGGCAGAGGCAACAACTGGTGAATTCCAGGTTGATAAATCAACAGATGGAGGAAGAGGATATGGTACAAAGCAGTTAAGATTTACCTTCAGTACAACTGATTTGGAAGGTAAGACATTAGTTGTCTTTGAAAAGTTGTATCTGGTGAGAGGGAACAAAGAAACATTAATCGGGCAGCACACAGAAATCATGGACGAAAAACAGACAACTCATTAGATATAAAGTGTTATGTAAATCTGCTGCCATATAGATTTTGCTTGCATCGTGAAAGCTGTATTTGCAGCCATTAACCCCTTCCTCCTCTTTTTTCGTCTATTTTTCTTCTCTATATCTATCCAATCATACAGATGATTATTATCCTTTTCTGCTGGTATTTTATCAAATGTGCATGTGCATCAAGAATTTTTGGTGGACAGAAACAGGTAAAAAGGTATTAAAGATAAAAGAAAGAAGAGGAGGATGGTTTGAGTGGGATAAAAGTAGATTTTAGAGTGTTATCAGAATGTGCCTGTAAGTCTTATGAAGGCACTTTTATGGATTTATATAGCATTTATATGAAAATTGCTCTAAAAGCCTTGCAGAAGCTGTTATGAGGCAACATGAAAAGATAAAGGGGAATGGGGAAGAGGAGATTTTTTCTGCTATAGAAATATTTGTATTATAAAACCTGTACATAGAATTGTACAGGTTCTATTAAAATGTAACTCTTCCATTTTAGCAGTTATTATAAGATAACTATCATTTTACTGCAATTTTTTCAATCTGTTCCACAGTCTGTATGCTGTCAATATTTAACAAAATTCCCAGCATATCTACACATCCAAATGATGGCAGTACTGGTTCGCTGTCTGATACAACAATATTGTACAATGAACCATTGTTTCTGTTTTCCCTTATTGCAAAATAACAATTTTCATCATCAGTAACTTCATTGTATCTAAAAGCCTGCCCGATGATATTGTATTTGCATGAACTTTCAGATTCAGTAAGAGTTTTTTTTACTGCAAAATAGCATCCATGGCAGCAGTTTTCAGCATCCCATTTCTGGTGGTCCATAATTAAATAGTAAGTATCTGCATTCCCAAAATAACTTTCAAAACCACTACATCTGTCTGAATGCAGAAGCAACTCTGCCAGTTCCATGACTTTGTTGTGTTCTGATGGTATTTTACTGGAAATAAAACCTGAATATGCAAGGTTATGTTGTTCCAAGTATGTCTGGATACAGTCTGCCATGTTTTCGTATAGACAGTTTCTTAATGCTGCCAGCAGTTTCTTTGCTTCATTTTCTGTCAGTTTCCCATTAAATGATACAGAATAAATATTATCATCCTCCATAACTTCAAACCTGTAAGATAAAAACTTGTCCCTGTCCTGCTGTATGATACTTTTGGGTGCATCTTCTCTCTGTGTGCCTGTGATATTTTTGTTTAAATTTTTTTGATTCATAATGAAGAATCCTCCTTTTTAATTTTTAGTACGAAAAAAGAATATCACCTGCTCCATGGTTCTTAATTTTGCAAAAATGCACCATGCAGAGTAGTATTGTCCACCTATTATGCCTGTAGGATGAGGGAATTTATAATAATTACTGTAACAGCAGTTTTTAATAATTATATCACTTGGTTGAATAATATCAACAAAAGGAGATTGAAAAATATGCTTGATGTTGACATAATTCAACAAGTCAGAAAGGATGGTAAAGTTATGATGGATGTTAATTTATGTATGAAAGAGGTAGGAAAAAGGATTATGGAGAGAAGGAAGAAGATGGGTCTGACTCAGGAGCAGTTAGCAGAAAAATGCGAATTGACAACACAGGCAGTTAGTTATTTTGAATCTGGGAAACGAGCCATGCGACCAGAAAATTTAATGAAAATCTCATTAGGTTTGGGTGTCAGCACAGATTATTTGTTAACAGGAGATATTATTGACAAGGACAAGCTACTGTTGTCAGAAAAGCTGGATAAGCTTACTCCAAAAGAAATAAGAATAATAGAAGGGATTGTTGATGAATGTATTAATTTATATCACAAGGATGCCTGATCAGTACATAGAAGATAACAGGATGCTGTAATACAGAACCTTTTTTATATGGATCTATTCCAAATGGTGACTTTTAAAATATGTAACTACAATATGTAGTACATGTTGCCAGCTGGCAGGTCTGATGTCAGCTGGTTCTATTAAATAGCAAAAAAACCATATATCCTCATCTTCTTTTCTTTCTTTTCTTTTTTGTTTATATTTTTATAATCTGCTGTACATGAAAAAACTTTGAACCTGCATTTTTGCAGAATTTTTTTATTTCTGGTTCTGATATTATTTTTTATAGAAATAAAAAACTATGAATATTAAGGAGGTAAAGTTTAATGTCAGATAGGATTATGGAAGCAGGAAGCAGTGTTGGTGGTAACAGATTCAGTGCAGAGGAGATTGTTGCAATACCAGGGTTGAATCTTATTATAGCACCAGATAGACAACATGGGTCATGTTCTGCACTCAATCTTTCCTTGACTATTGCTGGTGCAACAGGATTTTTGGAAAGGAAACCAGAGCATGGCAGAGTCATGGTGTTTTCGCTGGAAAATGCAAGGGAAAAAACAGAACAGATGCTTGCACAATATAATATTATGATTGGAGATATTACTGTAGTATATGCATACATGAAAGGAACATTTGGTAACAGGATAGAAGAAGGGTTGGATGTGTTTCTGCAGGATAATCCCAAGATAGAAGTGGTTGTAATTGATTCGCTGGAAAAAATTATTGAAGCCGAATTTGGCCGAATGGAGTATTCTTATGCACATAGGAAATTATGTGGAATTAAAGATGTTGCAGACAGACATGGAGCTTCACTGCTTGTAGGAATACATGAAGGAGATCCAGAGGAAATTAGTATGTTGGCTGGGATTGCAGATACAGTATTGAAGATTGAGAATCAAAACAATCATAAATATGCACTTCATGTAACCCAAAGAAAGGTGCCTGAAAAAGAAATTATAGCAGAATTTGATGCTAATAACTGCGCTTGGAATCAGATAGTAGTCAAATAAGAATTATATAATGAATGATTGAAACAGGTGCTACATTTTTGTGGTATCTGTTTTTTGTTACCATGTAAAAATGCATTTTTGCCAGTTTGGAGTTGGTATTGCATATGGTATTCTAATTACAAACATGTAAAAGTGTAGACAGTTTTTCATTATTACAGATATACATGCAGACAAATAGATACTTCTGCATAATTACCTGCAGACATGTAAACAAGCAGATATGTTTGCAGGTAATCAGGAAGACTTCCAGACAGGATGACAGGTCTACATGATTATTGGTTTACATGTAAAAATGCTGAATGGCAAATGAATCATTATGTATACAAGGTTATTTGTTTGCAAGTAGTTATGATTACAGGCTTTTGTGTAGACATGTTGGCATTACGATAAGATTTCTTTGCAAAATGAAGGGAGGAAATTTATGAAGGTTGTTTCAATATCAAATATTAAAGGAGGAGTAGGCAAAACAACAACTGCTATTGTATTTGTAGTTGGACTGGCAGCAAAGGGCTATAAGGTTTTAGTTATTGACAGTGACCCACAGACTAATTTAACAATGTGTTTTATGCAGGAGCAACAGGATGAGCTTTTGAGTCTTTATCATGTATACAGCGAGGGAATTGGTATTGATAAAGTGAAAATAGAAGTAAAAGATAATCTGGATTTAGTGGCAGGTGATTTTGAATTGTGTAATGCTGATATACAATTTGTGAAAGCAGGCAGGCTGAAAATGCTACAAAAGGCAATTAGAAATCTTAACAATAAGTATGATTTTGTAGTTGTAGATACAGGACCAAATTTGGGGCTGCTCTCATTAAATGCTTTTCTGGCAAGTGATTATGTTATTGTTCCCATGTCTGCAGATTCTTTTTCCTTAAAAGGGGTAAGGCTTCTTAAGCAGACATTGGATGATGTTATGGACGAAATAGAGAAGGAACTTCCTGTTGTTGGCATTTTGCTGACAAAATACAACAGCAGGACAAAAGTTTCAAAATTGCTGGAAAAATCATTAAATTCTGCTGCTACACTGTTGAATACTGAATTGTTTAAAAACAGGATTAGGCAGGCTGTTGTTCTGCAAGAGAGCCAGATTGCAAAGGAGGATTTATTTTCATATGCTCCCAATGCAAGGGTATCAGAAGATTATAAAGGGTTTATAGGTGAGTTTCTGGAAAGGATAAGGTGATTAAGCATGGGAAATTTAAACATGAAGCTAATGAAAGGAATAGAGGAAGCTGAAAACCAAATGCAAAAAGAAAAACAACCACCAAAATCAGAAGAACCAGTGAAGAAAGAAGAAAAAAACAAAGATATCCAGAAAGCTGCTGGAAAGCCTCGAACCACAAAGGAACAGCCAAAGGTGAAGAAAAATACAACAATGAGAAAAAAAGATGATAATAAGCCTGATAAGATGCAAAAGAAGCAGGTGTTTTCTTTTAGGGCAATCCTGTCTGACATAGTGATTTGGAAGGCATATGCGGTTGCATCAGGGAAGACTATGGAAGATATTTGCAATGTTGCCATGAATGAATATCTTAAAAGACATAAACTGTCAGGTGTGGAACAGATGATATTTGATGCTGTAAAAGCGAGGGATTCCAATGATGGTGAATGAAAAAGGAGGCATGGAATCTGCTGGTTTTAATCCAAAGTTAAAAAAGTAATGAGAAAATAATTGGATTTCATGTAGATATGTAGACATATTGGTATGCAGAATTGTAATCATGTTTATTGGAAGAGAGAAATCACAGTATAGACTTCTTTTCCTTCTTGTCTTAAAGTAAAAGATGAGACCTGCATTGCAAATCTCATCTTTTTTAATTTTTGTGCTTTTTTGCTTTTACAGGAACTAAATGAACATTTTGGAGCATTTATCAAGACCAAGCAACATCAATCTTGGAAGAAAATCGTTTTGTACATATTCTATTAATGATTTCAGCCATTTTTGCTCGGTTTCACCTATTTCAGAACGAATAATGACTTGAATATTGAATGGCATCATGTTTTTGACTTGGTATATGCCTTTTCCAGCTTTTTCAGGTGTTATGCCTAATTCATTCAGGTCATCGAAAAGTTGCTGTGGTATGTCCCTGCTGACTATGGTAATGGTGACATCATCTGCTTTTATGCAGTTATCCTCAAAACCACTTGCCTTATATAAAGAAGTATAAGCAATTGTTTTATAAAAGTGGTCAGTATCTAACTTTTTGTCAAAACAAGTGTAGTCAAGAATGTTATGCCCTCTTAATATTTTTCCAATATCATTTTGGATTTCGATATCTGGAGATTTTAATATTGCTAACAGATATGCAGCAACTGGTCTCATGTACATACATTCATCTGGTTTATAACCTGTGTTGGTATCAGTTGTTGCAAGTTCAATTTTTAGTGCATCACAGTAAACAGTATTTTCCTTTGTTATATTCATTTTTATTACCTTCCTTTCTTTGTTTGAGAGGTATTTGCATATATGTTTCCATTGCCCTTTTGTATAGTGCAGTAGGTGTAAGTAACAAGATCCTCCTATTTTTAATTGTTTCATATAAAATATGAATTATTTTTCTGGATGAAAATTTATGTATGTTCAAATTATTGCAGTTATAACATGTGGTATGTATTTTCGCAAGATTTTCTTGTAACTTTTTAGTGTTAATGTATAAGGGAAATAAACACACACACAGAATGAAAGGAGGAGGGATATATGATAGGTGTAAAGGATATGGCCGATCTTGTTTATGTGTATGATGCATATATAACAATTAATAAGGCATTGTTTGGCGAAGCAGTATTTTTAGGGTTCCATGAGGGAAATTTTG
Organism: uncultured Lachnospiraceae bacterium; assembly: GCA_910579085.1. Lineage (GTDB taxonomy): Bacteria > Bacillota > Clostridia > Lachnospirales > Lachnospiraceae > Butyribacter. Next base: position 17,402 of record CAJTRU010000020.1, read on the forward strand.
GAGCAATCAGCAGGATATTCAATGTCATAGAAAGAAATGTTATTGAGGAGTTAAAGAAAGATGATTACAAGGCAACATGGGAAATACTGGATGATACTTCAATTTTCCCAGAGGAAAGGGCAAAAATATTGCTTGGAGAATAATATTGCACAAGATTGTTTAAGGGAATTGAAAGGCAGATGCTTTTATGGTAATATATAAACATGGATTTTACAGGAGGTGAAGTTATTGGCAGAATCAGAAAGGAAACAGAATGTTTCAATAGAACAAGAGAACAAAGCAGTAAAACATACCACCAAGGACAGTGTTTTTACAATTTGTTCAAAGAGAAAAAGTATCTGGTGCAGCTATATCATGTACTTCATCTTGAAAGTACAGATATGGCAGAGGAAGATATAAGAGAAGTGACAGTCAGCAATGTACTTGTGTATGATATCTATAATGATGTCGGTTTCATGATCAGGTCAACTTTGCTGGTACTGGTTGAATGCCAATCTTTATGTAAAGTTTTACATAAAACCTGTGGAAGAACTGGAAACATTTCTGTAACAGGAAACCATTATTCTGGCATTGGTATAGAATGGATTCATTCACATTGTTGGTAAAATGGTATGGTTTCATATATCCAGTATCCAGAATCTCGAAATTTTGGTACAAGGTTGATATTCTCTTGATGGTTGGGGCACACCACTGAATTGCTATGAGATGAAATAATTTTTGTTATTGTAAAGGCACATGGAGAGTTTTTGGTATAGGTGATTTTTTGATAAAATCTCAACAGATGACGATAGTGTAACTTTACTTGGGGAATTTTTGTAAAAAAATAGAGGTATTAGATTATGTACAAAATTAATATTGATAAAATTCAAAAAGCTATATTAGAGAAACTTAATAAAACAGAAACTGAGATTGCTAAAAATGTTGTTTCAGAAGTAGTAGATGTTATAAATCCGATAGCTGGGGTTTCTGTTGCTACATTTAACACATTCTTATCTAATTTTGACGAATGCAAGATAAATCATTTATTATATGGGTTATCAAGAGGTTTAGACATGGAAAAACAAATAAATGAATTATATAATTATGTTTGTTCTAGTAGTGCAAGAGCTTTTATTGTTGGTAATATATTCAAAGAGACTCTGGCGGCTGAATCTTTAAAAGTGTGTGTAATTTTGGGGTATATCATTTCAAAGCACTTAGATAATAAATCTGACTTTACCAGAGATGAATTAATAGTATGTAAAGCACTTGAAAATGCTAATGATTATGATTTAGAAAATTTTGAAATATTGATGAAAAATTGTGTAAGAGAAGAAAAGGATGGCAGGAAAAAGATTATATATGATATAGATGATCCTGAAGTTATATCAGGATATGAATTAACTTGTGAGTGGTGTGTATATAATCGGATGTTTACTGAAGAAGTAACAGAGTGGGAGGAAATCACTGATGAAAGTCCAAATATTTTAGATTTGTCTACACATTATTATATTAAAAAAACAACTGATATTCTAGTTGATTTAATAAATGATGTGAAACAAATATGGGATTATTAAAAAATTATATATGTAATTGGAAGAATCAAAGTTTTTGCCCTATACTTGACAGATGTAGTTTGTTTTATGTAAGGAAGTAAAACTTTATAGTAAATACTTGTGTGAGAGGTAATATAAAATTGAATGGAGAGATATATAAATATGTTATTATTTGGCCTATGGTTTCTACAACAAGACATTTGAATTATCATTTTACATTGTTTGGGGAAATTATTGATTATTTAGATATGCGGTTTAGAGATGAAATTATGGTAATAGACCAGGATGCTGAAAATATTGATATGTTTAATATTATTAAAAGAATATCTAAGTATGAGATACGAGGAATTGCAATATGTGTAATGCCAGAGAATGTTAGAAATTCTTTTATGATTGCAAGAAGTTTGAAAGAAATAAATAAGGATATAAAAATACTTGCATATGGACATTTACCATTTTTACATAAATCTTTGTTCTTAAGGAGTGATTTTGATGCAATTCATATTGCTGGTGATCCTGAGAGGACAATAGAAACTTTTTTTGAGTATTGTTCTTGTAAGTCTAATATGCGAGATGTATGTGGGGTGGGTTTTATTCATAATGGTAATATTGATTGTATCACCAAAGGTGAATTGATACCAATAAGTGAATGGGGCTTTACAAGGATTAACAGGGTACCGATAATGAATTATTGTAAATTAAGTGGCAAGCATAGATTAGTTATTAACATTACACGTGGTTGTCCGTTTAGGTGTCCACATTGTTTGGTTCATTTAACTCAGGGTAATAATGAAAGAAGAAGAGAAATATTATCAATAAAAAATTATCTTTATACAATTTATAAAGAATTTAATCAAATTAAAATATGGGCAGCAAATTTTACTTTAGATAAAGACTATGTGTCTTCTTTCTGTCAAATGATGTTTAATAACTTCCCTGAAATTTTATGGGAGTGTGCAACAAGAGTAGATTTAATTGATGATCTTTCATTATTAAAATTGATGTATTCTTCTGGTTGTAGACAAATTTCGTTAGGGGTTGAAGGATTATCTCAAAATGAATTAGATGCTATTAATAAAAATTATAAAATAAGTACACTAAGCGATAAAATAAAAATGATTCAAAGTACTGGAATAAGAGTTAAGGCTTGTGTTATGATAGGAATACCTCGACAAAATATTGATGATGTGAAATATACATTTTCTTTTTTACAATCCCATGATGTATTAATTCGTCCAACAATTTATACCCCATATGATAAAATGGAAAGTATAGAAAGTTTAGAGTTAATAGAAAGATTTGATAGAAAAACATATAATAGTTATATGGAAGGTCTGAGCTTCTTTGATATGATTCGGCTATTAGATTTAAAAACATTTAGTTAGCAAAAATTAAAAGTATGGGTGTTACAGAAGACTAAGAATTGTTGGTTGTTATCATTAAATTTAAGTTATATGACAATTACATTTATCCCATGTTCAAATATAACGAAATAAAAAATAAGAAAAATTTTTTGTTTCATACTTGTCAGATACAGGGTATTCGGTCTGGCCTGCATATCACAATTTGATACAATGCACTCATGCATGATTTAATATGATGCCTCTAAAGTATATATATTAAATATAAAATTTATTACTTTAGAGGTGTTTTCATGTCTAGAGAAATAAGATTTTCACCAGAAGAAAAAGAGCAAGTGGTTGTTTATTATATTCAAAGGGATAAATCCACAACTGAGATATGTAAAGAACTTGGACATTATCAAGAGCCATTCGAGATTAAGCTGCAATATATAATAAACATGGAAGTGCAGGTTTTGAAAGGAAAACACGAAATAGTTCTTATTTTAAAGAATTTAAAATTAAAGTTATTGAGGAATATATCAAAGGTGAGAGCTATTTCATTGTTTGGATAAAATAAGGTATTTCTCCAGGTCTTTTAAGAAGCTAGGCTAGGATGTATAATGCCAATAGAGAACTTGAAGACTATGGTTATAAACAGGAATGCTATATGGTATGAGCATGAAAAAAATTTTTTAATAATTAAAAGTGATTGTCAATAAAAACTTTTGAAGTTTTCGTATTTTATTTTCTATTTGTTTTTCATTCTCTATCTATAAAAATTGCATATTGCTAAAAATCATCTTTTAAGTAACAGTTGAATTCTTCTACAATTTGATTTTCAAATATAAATTCTTCTATGATAAAATATAACTTATATTTTTAAGGATATTAATAATAAAAAGTATATCATAAATTTGGCATATTTTAGTGTGTGTGATATCAATTTAAAAAGTTATACTGCTAGACTATAAAATTAAAAACACTATGTCATTGCAGACAAAGTTTTTGCTGACAGCAGATTATAATTTATTCTACTAAAAATATAGACCTTGATTAAGGGAGCACAATCCTCTTCCTTTTTCAAGGTCTTTTTTCCTGTCATTATCCATAATTTTTTTGAAAAAATTTCGTATACAATTCGTATAAATTTAAAAGATATGACCTGTAAAGTCCAGTGTTTATAAGGATTTGCAGGATTGTATACATTCCCTACCATGTAGTCTCTATGGTCATTATGACCATTTTATTCCCCACCTTCCTTAATTGCTGCTAAACCCTTGTAAATACTGGGTTTGAAGGGATTTATTTATAAAAATATGAATCCTGCTGCCATCTACAGTTCATGTATTTACACTTCTACAATCGTTTTCTTCCTTTTTTCGTTTCCTTTTCTTCTTAATTCCCTGTAAACACTGGATTTATAGCCATTCTTCACAGTCCTGCTGCCCTCAAAAAACCTATACCCTCCTCTTCCCTTTTTCATTATTTTTATGTTTTCTTTTTTCCTTCAAAGCCTTATAGAATAGGCATTTCCAGTTTTTTTAGGATGATAGATAGAGCAATGTTTTTCGCATTTCTTTGGTGTATATACAAGTAAGCAATCCTCCTCTTCCTTTTCATCTGTTTTATGTTTCATCTTTTCTTTTAAAGCCTTATAGAATGGGGCTTTTCGGCACTTTGTAAGAATAAAAGTGGAGAGAAAAGTGATAGAAAGAGGAAGAGGATATTTCTTTTATCATGGGATAAGAAACAGTGGCAGCAGTTGTGATTAAAGCCAGTGTTTATGCAGGTTTCAGTGTTGTTATGTGGCTTGTGGTATGGTGTATTTACACAGCCATTAGGTCTTTTCCTGATAATTTTTCTTATTAGTATGCAAATGTCCTCTTCTTTTTTGGTTTTTTTTAGTTGTTTTTCTTTCAAGTCCTTGTAAGATGGGGGATTTTGGGTGTTTGGAAGGATAAATACAGGGAGAAAGATAAGGGAAAAGGAAGAGGAGGATGGGAGGGCAGCAGGACTCCTTTTAGGGGATGGAGAGGAGGGATTTTTGGTATTTTTTTGGTTCTTTTTTAGGGGTTTAGGAAGAGGAGGAGGATAATTTATAATTTGCAAACAGGATAAATCATTTTTGCAAGAACAGGAAATGTGATTGCAAATAAAGTTTTTGCTGACAGCAGATTATAATTTATCCTACTAACAATATAAGACCTTGAGAAAAAAGGAGTTTCTTCTTCCAATTTTTTCAAGGTCTTTTTTTCGTAATTTTCTTTCCCAATCCCCACAAAAAATTCGGGAAAAATTTCGTATATAATTCGTATACAAGGCATGGAAAACTCCCTATTTATACGATTTGTGAGCTTCCAAACAAGAAGCGAACCCATACTTTTGCATTATCCTCCAGTTTTCCTTTCAAACCCTTGTAAATACTGGGCTTGAAGGGATTTTCTCATAAACATATACAGTCCTGCTGCCATTTCCTGTTATCTGGTTCTCCTCCTCTTCTTTTTTATCTTTTCATTTCACTTTTAATTGCCATCAACTTCCATAAACATTGGATTTTCAAGAGCTTTTTCATAAATATATAAAGCCCTGCTGCCTTATGAAGTTCATGCATTTACACTTCCACAATCGTCCTCTTCTTTTTTCGTTTCCTTTTTTTCTTCCTAACCCCCTGTAAACACTGGATTTAGAGCCATTCATAGTAGTCCTGCTGCCATTAAAAACCCCCTATCCTCCTCTTCCTTTTTTCATCTGTTTTATGCTTTCTTTTTATACTTTAAAGCCTTATAGACTGTGCATTTCCAGCCTTTTTGATGGGAGGTAGAGCAATGTTTTTCACATTTTTTTCGTGTATATACATACAAGATATCTTCCTCTTCTTTTTTTTCACTTTTTTTATGTTTTCTTTTTTCTTTTAAACACATATAAAATGGGGCTTTTCGGTACTTTACAAGAATAAAGTAGAGAGAAAAATAATAGAAAGAGGAGGATGTGAGGGCAGCAGGATTTTTTAGGGGATGGAGGGGAGGGATTTTTGGTACTTTTTTGGTTCGTTTTTGGAGGGGTTGGAAGAGTGTTCAGCGAAAGCTAAACTTTGATAATCAGAAAAAACTTCTTCTGCCATGACATAGTATTTTTGCAAAAACTTGTTTTTGGCGAGTATGTTATGCTGAATATGGTTAAAAAATGTCGAAAATATAGATTTTTATGCAAAAATCAGCTTTAAAAATGCCAAAAATTTTATTTTTGGCGAATTAGGAAAATTTTTGGCGAAGTTTTTGGCGAAATGCTTTTCTAAGAAAGGATGGATTGTGGATGAAGAAAAAATCATACAGAGGAACAAGATGTGAGAAGAGGAGTATGAGTAAATGTGCAGATGGAGTAGTTCGTACCTATAATGTCATTGAGTCTAAGTATGCAGATAAGTTACAGGAAAATCCAGATGTGAAAGAATTCAGATGCCAAGTTCTGTTGGAAGGTTTGGAGATTGGAGAATACTGCTCTGATTTCGTTGCGACAAAAGTGGATGGAGATTTGATGGTTCGGGAGTGTGTGTTCAGGAATCATCTTACAAAACCAATGACTGCTAAATTATTGGATGAATCAAGGAACTACTGGAGAAGAAGAGGAGTAACTGACTGGGGCATTGTAGTGGATAAGAAGAAGGAGGATGTCAATGGAGAAGAACCAGCTGATTAAGGTCAATGGAGTTATATACAGGGTTTTAGCAATAGAAGAAGACAGTGTACTAATGATAGACTGTATGAAAAAGACAATGCCAGTGTGGTACAAAACAGACCAAATCAGCAGATATGATTCCTGTACAGAAGAAGAGTTGCTGAAAATCACAGGACTAACTTTGTTAGAAGAAGATAAGTTATCTTCCAAAGACCGAAAAGTTGCACATGATAGATTTACAATAGTGGCAGGTATCCTTCCTTTCCTTGCAGATGACAGGCTTCGCACAGAGATAGTTAAAAGGGTTGCAAAGGAAAAAAATATATGCATGCAGACTGTCAGGAACTATTTGTGTAAATACCTTGCTTACAATGATATATCAGTCCTTGTGCCAAAAGAAAGAGGAAAAGCAGAAAGGAAACTGACAGAGGACGAGAAGAACTTCCGATGGGCATTGAATAAATATTATTTTACAAGGCATAAAAATAGTTTAAAGACATCATACACTTATATGTTAAAAGAAAAATATTCTGATGGGGAGGGATATCTGTTTCCTGATTGCCCAACATTCAATCAGTTCAGATATTTTTACAGTAAGTATAAAACAAAGCAAAATACAATTATATCAAGGAATGGCATCAAGGATTATCAACGAAATTATCGTCCATTGTTAGGGGATGGAGTGCAGGAATTTGCACCAAATGTAGGTGTTGGTATGATTGATGCGACAATTTGTGACATTTATCTGGTTGATGATGCTGGAAATCTTGTGGGCAGGCCAGCATTGACTATTGTGACTGATGCATATAGTAATGGCTTTGTAATGGGATATTCGTTGACTTGGGAAGGAGGGACATATTCACTTAGGGAACTAATGTTGAATGTCATTGCTGATAAGGTGGAATGTTGCAAAAAATTTGGAATTATTATTGAAAAAGAACAATGGGATTCAAACAGACTGCCAGGAGTTATTGTATCAGATATGGGAAGTGAATACCAGTCTTCAACATTTGCACAGATTACAGAACTTGGTATTACTTTGATAAACCTTCCACCTCTGAGACCAGAACTCAAATCTATAGTGGAAAGAAGTTTCCAGTTATTGCAGGATTCAGTAAAACCATATTTGATGGATCATGGGTATGTGGATAAGGATGCTGGTAAAAGAGTCGCACCAGATTATCGTAAAGATGCCTGTCTGACCATGAAAGATTATGAGAAAGTTATTATCCATGCAATATTGTTTAACAATAACCAAAGAATAGTGGAGAATTATCCATATACAGAAGAAATGACAGAAGCAAAAGTACAGCCATATCCATGCAGTATTTTTGAATGGGGTAAAGAGCAGCCAGAATGCAACCTAATTACAGTTTCCAAAAAAGAATTAATAATGACTTTACTGCCAAGAACCAATGCCAGGTTTACAAGACAAGGATTAATTGTCTTTGGATTGAGATATGACTGCAAAGAAAAGAATTTTACAGAGGAATACTTAGCTGGTGGAGATGCCATAGCAGCATATAATCCAGAATCTGCTGATATGGTGTATCTACAGCATGAAGGTGGTTTTATTGAATTCTGTCTGATTGAATCTCGGTTCACAGGTAAAAGTTTTGAAGAGATCAAAAAGCTGCAGTCAACCCAAAGAAGCATAATAGAAGATGCAGTCCAAAGCAATCTGCAAGGCAGGGTTGATTTGGCATCACATGTTGAGAGGATAGTTGCAGGAAAAGAGAAAAGCAGGGATGTTAATGTTAAAGGTGTCAGAGAAGCAAAGAAGAGAGTCAAAAAAGAAAGACATAAAGATTTCATAGAGGAGGTGCAAGATGGAAAATCTGATGGCAAGGATGCCTAAAATGCTGATGGGACAGGATTTGGCGAAATCTATGTTGCTTCTTCCCACATATAATCCTGCAATCTGTAAAGCTGATGCTGGTGCAAGACTTATGGCACTGGATGCAATGACAGACATCTATGTGCCATCACAAATGAGTTATGAAATATACAGCAAGATATATATGGCTATGCTGCATTCATTGAAAAAGAAGCAAACAAAGGATGCAATACAGCAGGGAAACCAGAACCATATGAGATTACAAGGACTGGGATACAACTCTGTATTAGGTGGTGCAGACAGTTTCTCGGTTATTGGACCAAGTGGGATTGGTAAGAGTACAGCAATAGCGAAAAGCATTGCTTTGTCTGGTGGAGACCAGATTATTACAACAGAGAATCCATATGCACAAATTATTCCATGCATTAATGTGCAATGTCCCCATGACTGCTCAGTAAAGGGTTTACTTCTGGCAATACTGTCACAAGTTGATGTGTTAATTGGAACAAGATATGAACATCTGGCAGTTAAGGACAGGGCATCCATTGATAACCTGATTGGAACTGTATCACAGGTGGCACTCAATAATATTCTTCTCATTGTCATTGATGAATGTCAGAACATCTGCAGGAACAAAGGAGGGGTTAACCTGGTGGCTTCCATGACACAGCTCATCAATAGCAGTGGTGTATCAATATGCTTAGTTGGATTACCAGAAACAGAACTGTTCTTGGGAAAGGAAATGCAGCTTGCAAGAAGAAGTGTGGGGCTGTCGTATTCTGCATTACCATATGATGAATATTTCATCCAGTTCTGTGAAACATTGTTTTCATACCAGTATGTGACACATCCCTCTAAACTTACACCTGAATTGATAGAATTGTTATATGAATGTACAGGTGGAATCATTGCCATAGTGGTTTCAATTATCATGGAAGCACAGCAGATAGCGATACTGACAGGTAAAGAAGAATTAAACAAAGAAATAATCCTGATGGCATATAACAAGAGATTAAAAAATGTGCAGGATTTTGTACAGGTTAAGTCAAACAAAAGAAGCCAGACTTCTTCTATCGTTAATAAGAATACAGCAGATATCTCCCAAAAGTCTTCTGTTGATGAGGCAGGCATGGATATACTGATTGCTGTTATAATAGACAAAGCAAGGTCAGAGGGTTTGGATGCAGTGGAATTGCTGAAAGGGCAGGAAATTCTTATAGAGGAGGAGAATGTATGACTGGGTTCATGCCATCTATATATAAGGATGAACTGGTATACAGCTGGTTTGCAAGGTATTATGTCCATTCAGGGTATTCTGCATATGTCTTCGCTATTGAGGATTTGTTGGAGAGGAAGAATACAAGGCCAGATTTGGAATTCATCAGTCATCTGAATTTACATGCCAGAGAGATAATAACAAAAATGATTCCCATGGAAGAACTGGTTCTATACCATACCATGTTTCCATGTTACAGATTTGCAGAAAATACCAGATTGTGTAATGCTTTGAAATCAATGACAGATTCAGGTGAAGATGTACACCATCTTTTGCCAGTTTCCAGGAACAGGACCAGTGGGCAACCTCATTACATTAAATACTGTCCAGTGTGTGCAGCAGAAGCAAGAGAAGCATATGGTGAAACATATTTTACCAGAAGTGCAAATATAAGGAATGTTGATATTTGTGCAAAGCATAAATGTAAGCTGAAAAATACTAATATTGAGAGGTCAGGGAAGCAATCTGCGAGGCTTTATGTGGCAGAAGTTGAAATCAGAGACATAGAACCTGAATTTGTGAAAGATGGTCTGGAATTACAATTTGCACAGTATATGACTGATGTATTCCAAATGGATATTAACATAAATAATACTGTTGCTATAGGAGAATTCTTAAACTCCAGATTGGAAGGAACAAAGTATTTGAGTGCCAGGGGAAAGGCAAGAAATATTACCATGTTGTTTAATGATTTTATGGAATTTTATAAAGAGTTACCCAATCAGGGGATTACCAAGTTAAGCCAGATGCAGAAGATATTTACAGGTTACAGATGGGATTTCTATGATGTATGCCAGATAGCATTTTTTCTTGGAATAAGTATAAATGAATTGGTTAATCCAAAACTGCCAGAAAGGTCACAAACTGAGTTGTTTAATGAGAAGGTTGCAAGGCTGTATGATACAGGTCTTGGATGCCATAGAATTGCAAGAGAGATGGGATGCAGTTCTTCTACAGCAAGGAATGCAAACAGGATAAAGTCTAAAGCAGAACATGATTATTCTGGTCGTAAAGGAATAAAGAGGGATGACTGGGAGAAGATGGATGAGGAGATGAAGCAACAGGTTCAGAGGGTCTGTAAACAGATTTACCACAATAATGGAAACAGACCAGGACATGTTACAGTGAATGCAGTATGCAGGGCTTTGGGATGCCCTGATAAGAGGTTTGACTATTTGCCTAAATGTAAAAACATCATATACGAATATGAAGAAAAAAAGGAGGTTTACTGGGCTAGGGAGGTTGTGTGGTGTTATCAAGAGCTGATTAAAAAGAAAGAGGAAGAGGAAGTTTGCTGGAGAGACATTAGGAATGTTACTAATATGAGGAAGAATAATTTTATGTCAACATTTCCTTATCTGGAGAAATTTACAGATGTGGAAACAGCAGGAAAGATAAAAAGTTTGCTGCCAATTTAGATACATCAGCAAATTTATTCAGATGTGTGTTCTTTTTTTTAATATTATAAACAAATCTAATTGAAATCTGAGGAAGTAATGCAAAAAAGTGCTCTGATATAGAAGAGGATTGTAAGTGCATTGTATTTATAAGAACAATATATTTAAGCTACATCTGTTAGATGTCATCTGCAATTTGTAATTAAGAAGGCATAAGAATTCTATTTTTGCAAAAAGATTGTCTGATTTACTTTTTGATAAAATTAAGATGTAACAAAAAACTATATGTTATCTGAAAGTTATATACAGATAAGAAAGGATGTGTTTAATATGGTAAATACTGTAATATTAAAGGAGAATGGACTGCCAGTAGATCTTACACCAAGAGAAAGAAGATTGGGAAATTACCCAATTCAGATAAAAGACAATATTCTTGTTTATGATCGACTTGAAACAGAAGGAATCCTGCTATTATATGAATACATTGGTGGAGCATGTTATATGCCAATGACATTCAATGAATTAAGAAATTGCAAGAGTGCAGTATTGATTGCAGGAATATCTATTTCAGCTTTTGATAATGAGAATTTGATATGCATAGACAAATATTTTAGTTATTTAGGATACGAAGAGTATACAGCTTTGTTATTTGATTATATTGATATTTATGCCGATTTTTATGGCTATGATACAGGTCTTTTGGATTTAAGAAAAGGGATTAATATTAGAGATATTAGGCAATGCAAATACATTGACATACAATATTGGTAATAATTAGTGTATATACAGAAATTAACTCTAACAGTATAGGAATAAAAACTTATTATAATTTTTCTATACTGTAATATATAAGAGATATATAGAAAAAGTTTATGGATTTTAGATATAAGAAAGCCCTGTTTATCATGTAAAACAGGGCTTTGAAATTGTTAATAATATACTATTTCACTCGTTGTAATTAAAAATTACTGAAATGAAGAAAAAAATTAATTGTGATAACAGGAAGCAATTATCCAACAACAACATAGTTGTTCTTTAAATTCTGCAGGTCTTCGTTCCAGTCTTTGTGTACTGGAAGAATATACTCTAACTCGGAATTTCTATCCCTGCATTTCTGACCAGCTGCATCATTGTCTGCTGCAATTATAATATTCAACTTTGAATTTTTCAACCTGTTTATGGCAGGCTGTTTGGATGCACCAGCAATGCTGATATAATAGGCATCTTCAGGGATTTTCTGTATTCTATGCAATTCATATAAGCTGATGGCATCAATGGCAGCCTCACAAATATAACCTTTAGCAGCATTTTTCGATGTACGAAACCACCAAAAGCCATCGTGTCTGCTGTCAGGGACTATCCCATGAAAAGCTTTTCCAAATGTATATGTACCACGAATTTCAGCAAAATTTTTTTCCATGTTGATAAAAACAATGTTATTCCTGCTTTTTTCTTGGTACATGGTTTTCTGATTAATCAGCATCTGGATAGTTTCACCAGATATGCCACGATTTAACAGATAAGCGAAAAGATTTTTGTACATTCCATCTACAGGAGATGGGAACTGTGGTGGGACAGCTTTTATTCCATTTTGTTGTACATTCTTGGAATAGACTGTTGTAGAGCCAGTCGATAATGCCTGCACTGCATCAACAAACCTATATCCCATATAATTTTTTAAAAAATCTATGGAATTTCCAGTTTCTCCTGTTGCAAAATCTTTATATCCAGTATAACCTTTCTTGATAGAAATGCTATGGTTACTCTTTAATCTGATACTATTACCTTCATTAGTAAAGTCAGAATTATGATATTTTACCAAGAAAGCATACAGATCTACATGTCTTGCAGATGCAGTCTGCTCTTTAGAAACATTGTTACCCATATAAAACACCTCCTCGTTACTAATATGGTAAAAAATATTATAAGGGCCATGGCAGTTCTGGCTCCAATCCTTTCGGAATTTTCATAAAACCATCAGTATCATCACTGTCAAATGAAACATCACTGAGATTTAATCCTGTAAAATCAGGCTTAAACAGGTCAAACTTTGGATAGTAATCAAAAAAGCAGGAATAAGAACTGATTCCAAACCTGTTTTTCAGGCAGACCAGTTCAATTTTTCTTGGATTTGATTTTTTTGCTTCCATAATCTTCTGCCTTTTTTCATTGATTTTATTTTGTTTAGAAAATAATTCATCATGGATACATTTTAATTGCAGCCCCCAGATGACATCTGCAGTATATTCAATACCTCCAGATTCCTTAAATGATTCAAAATCAATGGCTGCCATGTAATTCTGCCTGTTTAAGGAAGAGATTACAATCATGGTAATCTGGTAGTCTGTCTGCAGTTCTTTCAACCTGCGGACATGGTAATCGACCAGATCCTTTGTTGTCATATGGGATTCAGGAGCAGGCTGTATTACCTGCAAGTAGTCAATGATAACCACAGGTTTTACCTTATTCTGTTTGATATACTTGTGGACAGCACTGGCTATATCATCAATGGTTGCACGAAAAGTGCATTCAATAACAGTTATCCTGGCAGAATATGCCATGCACCTGTTTATGGCAGATGAAATCACAGGAGACGATAAATCAGATCTTCTAATCTGCAGTGAAGATAACCCATCATCAGCATTTTCCTTTGCAACAGACCTGGCAATGCTCTTTGATGCAAGTTCCAGTGCTGACTGTTCCAAACTGAAAAATAATACATGTGTTCCAGCTTCTGCAATCTGCTCTGCTGTCTGGTGGACAAATGTGGTTTTGCCAAGACTGGAAATTGCACCAAGGACATATAAGCCTGGATAAAGGTTTGTAATTGCATCAAGGTTGGCATACCCAGATTTCAGCCTGCCACTGTTTCTGAAATTTTCGACATCCGAAGCAAACTGTTTCTTGTAATACTCGGCCATATTGTATTCCTTTATAGATGATGCAGCATTAACATCATGGCCAGCATTCCCTGCTGCTGGGACAATTATCTGTTCTGTCATATTAAACACCTCCAAAATAATTTGATTTTTTCTTTTCATCATCGTAATTTTATTATATATTGGGAGTGGCAGCAAAACAAGCTGCCCCTCCCACCGATACTATAATACTATGGTATTATAGTATTAAGAGGCTCTGGAAGCTCTGAAACCCTAGTAAAATTGGGCTTTCGGGGACTTGGCATGTTACACTTGCCCGAAAAATAGCTACATTTACCCGAAAAATTGTTGCACTTACCCGAAAAATTGTTACACTTACCCGAAATTAATTATGCATGTCAATTTTGGGGTTTCCCATTATTTGGGAACTTAAAATTTATGTCAAGTGTAGCCGATGTGGGGATAACTGAAATATCCTCTGGGTCTGGCAGATGTATGTCCTCATATGCTGAAATGAGATCTGTTTTTTCCCTTAGCAGTTCCCATGCTTTTCTAAAGGCTCTTTTCAGGGTATTGGTTTTATTGCCAGCTGTTTGTCCATGCAGGCTGTGTTTTAACAGGCAGCTCCTCTCAATGATCGTTTCTGCTTTGATATTTGGGTTATGTTTTCCAGCCTTTTCAATGACTGCTACCACTATAAATACAATTTCTACAGCCTTTTTGTTCTTTTCCTTTGCGATATCCATATGAATCATATATGAATGGGATGCAACCATTTGTGGCTGTCCATTTTTCTTCAACTGTACCTGCTTTTTCTTATTTGTCCTTATGCTTGCAGTGTAGATTTCCCTGATGAGTTTTACTATGTAAGGACTGGTGAAGCTGATAACATTTTTTGTAGTATCATATTCTGCATTGTAAATTACAGGAAGAATATCAGTACTGCCTGTCCCATTTGTTATAATTCCTATAAGTTTTTCAAAAAGTTTTATGCTGTGTATGCAATCCTGTACATCAGATTTTGTAATCTTCGGTGACTTTCCAATCCCTTTTGCAAGTTCAGGATAGTAGATATTTATCCTTTCATTGATATTCTGGTTTTCTGGCATTGTTTCTGAAAACTTTTCATGTATAATAGAATAAATGACCATCAGCAAAGGGATGTTTATTTTTTCAATCCCCTCTTCTGTATAAATTTCCTGTAATTCTGCAGGTGTGGCTGGAAACCCTTTGAAAGTCAGAATCCCATTTTCAAACCTCAATTTGCTGTTGTCTGAAACCATCTGCATATAGGCAGTGTCATTTTTATTTAACGACATTGCATTCTGGTATTTGTCATTAGAAATGACAAGCAGATGGGGAGGTACTTTATCGGTATTCCCTGCCTTTGCTTTTGTCCTATATTCTCCTCTTCTTTTTACTTCTTTTGCTTCATTGTCCTTTGTTGCTTTGGAATGATTTTTGTCATCATCCTTTATTGTCTCACATGCTGTATCTGTTTCCTGTGGCAGTTTGGATGCCTGAATTTCTTTCTCTTCTAATATGGAATCCTGGGTTGAACTTCTTTTTACTTTTGTTGTTTTATCTACTTTTGTTGATTTAGAATGGTTGATGGCAGCATCCTTTGTTGTTTCCATTTCTTTTTTCATGGTTTTACCTCCCTGTATGCCCTCCAAAAATGAAATCTGTAAAAAACCTCATGGCAGGCACATTTTTTTCATGTAAAATGGGAGATTTTTTATTGATGGACGATGAAAAATATAAATAATTTATAAAAGAAAAATAAACAAAATATAAAACCACCAGCATGACAAGCAGCTGAAGGAGTATACTTTAGCAAATTGTGTAATAAGTTATACACATTTCAAATTAGAGCTGGAACATGGTAAACCCATATTAAAAACCAATTAGCTTTTTGTGTTAAATTTTTAGTGTTGTGTTTTTCCTATGAAAAAGAATCTTGTACTCCTGTCCTATACTGGTGGACTTCTTTCATGTGGTAAATTTTCCTGTTAATATAGCTTTGCCTTTTGTATGCAAGTCAAAATCAAGGCAGAGAGTAATGCTTATATTTGGAATTATAAGAAAATTTTAGTTACTAGATGGAATGAAAGAGCGATTTTGGGATATTAGTCTGTTGGTTGGAATGAAAATATCAGAAAAAGTGGTTTTTGGTTGAAAATAGCTGGTAACAAGGAATGTATATCGTGAAAGTTTCATCTATAGCAGATGTATGTTTGGTATTTCTGTACTGGTTTTGTTTCAACTATAGCTGATGCATATTTTTGGAACAGTGTATCGTTAATGTTTCAACTATATGTGATGACTGTTTTTAGTCTGGCAGGCTATGTCAGTTTCATCTATACCTGATGCATAATTTGGAAAGAAATGTTGTTTACATTTCATGTATAGGTGATGACTAATTTTAGAGGAGTATACTCTAATATGTTTCATCTATAGCTGATGTTTTTAAATCCATTTTCTCAAATTTTTAGACCATACAATTTCTGATACTATAATCTCACCGAAGGGAAAAATCTTATCGGAAAAATAGAAAAGGAGGTTTTCAAAGTTGGGTACAGATTTAAGAGATTTTTTGACTGGAGATGAAAGGAGGCAAATGGATGCTCTGCTGGGAAAAGCAGAAGCAAGGATGAAAGAAAAAGGAGAGGAGGGTTGTAGAGGACAGTTTATCATGATGTCTTGCCAGTGTAGATGTGGACAGGCAGAGCAAAGTGATGAGAAAAGGGATAATTTTCCTAATGACATGGAAAACCTTTTGGGACAGATTTGTGATTTTTGTAAGAAGCATAATATGTGTCCAGAATATTGTTCAGAAGAGTTGCCCTTTCCCTGATTCTAAGCCAGATGCCGAAAATAATGATGCCATGGCAGATGGGATAAAAAATGCCTATACAAAAGGCAAAATGGATATTTTGTGTTCATTAGCCAGTTATAAGATTATTCCACTAAAAACAGCAGCATATATGGCAGGGATGAATCAGAAAATGTTTGAAAATGAAATTTGGCATTGGCAGCATGATTGGGAGTATATGGAAAGTGAAGATGATTAAGGTATCTGCAGGGAGGTGGTAATGTAAAAGGTAATGGCATATTTGTAACAAATGCAGACATTGTAAAAACAGGAATTCTGTATAGTGATATACAGGTATGTCATTACCATATATAAGATAAGAAAGAAGGGGGATAAAAATTAAAGTATATGCCTTTAAAAATACCCAACAGGGAGTTGAAGAAATTGAGAACAGTTTGGAAGCAGAACAAGCTTTTGTGGGTGGTCTTATTGATGTTTATTCGATAACAGATAATTTAGATATTGTTTTTAATGATGAAGGATTGATTAATAGTCTGGAACCCAGAGTGGTGGTTCTTGGAGAAAATGTTGATAGTGAAGGAGGGATAAGAGAACTTAAGGAGATTATTCATGGGGACTGTTTTATATGCAGACATGATGATGGTGGAAATTTTGTATCGATCAGAGAGGAGGATGTTAAAACGATACAACATTTCGTCAAAGCTATTATATCTGTCCATGCTGATGTTATAATAATAAAGGAATAGAATAACTGCATTTGTTAATTAGGAAGAGAGTCATCTTTTAAAGAGGTGGCTCTTTTCTTCGTCCAATCAAAAATTTCATATTTAATATATAAAAAATGGAAAGAGGGGATTTAATATGAAAAAAGAAGATAAAATCACTGTACTGTGTCAAATTGTAAACCAGATTATTGATGACAATCAGTTACCAGATGAGGATGCGATAAGAAAAATTCTAGAGGAAAAAGTGAAAACGAAGGAGGAAATAAGAGTTTGTTTAGCATCAGTCATAGAAAAAGAGCTGCAAAAAGCAATAAAATCAGGACAAATCTGCGAAGAAAATGCAGGAATGTACTGGTCTGTTTTTGATAAAAGCATCAAAAAAAGTGAAATTGGAAATATGCCTGTTAAAGAACTTTCAGACATATTAATCAAAAAATTTGTGTTACAGGCTGGGAAGGTATATGAAATGGACAGGACTCGGCTGAAATGTTTTACAGGGATGTTACAGACTGGACTAAATAAGATGTCAGAAGAGGATATGCTGGGGTTTATACCTGAGAAGCATGTATACAAAAATTATTTGATGTGTCTGGACAGGGGGATTCGATATATCGAAAATCCATATACTGTTGAGGAAACAGAAAAAATAAGGGAATGGATAGATTTACATACGAATGATATTAGAGGGCTAGCTTTAGGCTTGTGGTTTGCAGGTGATGTTTCGATGGAAGAAATCGCAAACATGAAGATGGAGGATGGACATAACGATATTTTTAGAAAGTGGGAAAGATCCAGATTTATTGCAAGAGCATTAGAACTGCATCCCCAAAATGGAAATTATGTATTTATGATAATAAACGATAGAGAATGGGAAAAAGTCACAGCACAAGGTTTGATGATGAAGTTATACCATGTTTCTAATAAATTAGGGATTAAGTATAAAAGAGTTAACAGGAACGAAGCGATAGCATGCAAAGAATGAAAAGGATTCAGATGCAGGTTTATTAAAAAATAAACTGGTGGTATATAAATGCCACCAGTAATTTTTTAACAGGAGAAACTAGAGGGGTGAATTTCTCCTGCAAAATAAATATGATATTTTATTTGCAGGTAACAGAGGAACTTTTAGATTCATATTGATGTGCAAGTTTGTAGAATGTATTGGTCTTGAGATTTAGAAGCTGTCGTGCTGCTACTGCAGTTATTTCACCATTTTTCCATTTTGAATATATTTCATCCCAGTTTTCTGGAAATCCTATGGATGGACGGCCTGTTGGTCTTCCAGTTTTTAGTGAAACTTTCTTTCCATCAACAACTTTCATTGCTGCTATGCCCTGCTTCTGTCGGGTTAATATATTTTCTCGTTCTTTTTGGGCACAGTAAGATAGGATTTGGAGAACCAAATCAGAAATGAATGTCCGTTCCAAATCATTTCCATTAGCGCTTCGGGTGTCTAAAAGAGGCATATCCAAAACTTTGATATCTGCTCCAAGATTTTGTGTGATATGTTTCCATTGTTCCTTGATTTCAGTATAATTCCTGCCTAACCGATCAATGGAATAGATAACCAGAAGATCACCTTCGTGGAGAAGGGGAACTGTATTTTCTGTTCCGACAAGAGAATTATAAGCTTTTCTGTTAAAATCTTTACCACTTGCTTTGTCCTCAAAAATATATTTGGATGGAATGCCTTCCTCTTCTGTCATCATTTTCCATTGTCTTTTTGTGTTTTGGTTTTTTTCTGAAACTCGGATGTATCCATATATGTCACCCATAAATTACAAACCTCCTTTCTTTGAAAAAGTGCCTAAAGTTTTCAAAAGTTTAAAAAGTATATTTAGCACCTTGATAAAAGAACTTTTACTGCTGTTCAGGTCTTTTTTCAGGTGTTGGTTAAGGTATACCTTTTCAAATAGGATACCATAAATAAAAAAGTGGATATTTTTGCATAAATAAACAAAACATATAATTTTTTTGGAATTTTTTCTGCCATTTCAAAAAAATCTACCATATTAAAAATAGGTAATTAATAGCAGGGCTGTATGGACTGGCAGCTTTGCAATGAGAGGCAATGGATATAATGTTTAAGATAACAAAAGAAGAGTATTATGAAATAGTTGCCATTATTTCAAAGTGTTGCTGTTTAAAGCCTGCCCCTGCCCCATACTCATATTGCTCAGAAATTGACTGTTGTGATGTGCAGGTGATTTATAGAATTCTGAGAAGCCATCTGAAAAAGAATTATGTGAAACCAGATGAGGAAGATGTTGTCATAGAATGGTCTAGAGAGGAAGTTAGCATAAATATTGATGACAAAATTCCACTTAAAAAGTGATAACAATGCAAAACTCAAAATTATCATTTATTGTTTTGAATATATGATAGTTGAGATTTTTGTCTGATTATGGTAAAATTTTCATAGAATTATCTAAAATATATTATCAAGATTATTGTGTATAGTGTGTATAGTATTCTCAAATGAGAAGAAAAAGAAATAGTATACACAAATGATGGATAAGGAGTGTATTGTGTAAAATAAAATATAACTGATTTACTAAAAATAAACTATTAATAAATAGGAAATTGATAAAGCTGCATTAAAGATATGGAGGTTATTCAGGACAAATGCATGTGTAGATAAACTGCGAACATTCTGTAAATAAATACTAAATTAAATGTTTTCTGAAGTAATTTTATAATAAATAATTGATACAATCAAAATAGTATACTCAAAAAATGCTCACGGAATCGACTTATTTACAAATTGTTCATTCATGCGTTTGTCCTAGAGTTCTATTGAAAAAATAATTTCCATATTTTAATATCATGGTGTCGAGGTCAAAAGGTTAGTTCTGTTCAAAAACACCTATATTATTTAGAAAAGTATCATTAAACACCTATATATTGTATGTAATTTAGTATAAAAGTGCTTTTGCCTCAAATATTATATCATGGTTTCGAAGAATTAAATCTTAATTTGTATAAAAATTTAGCACTCATAATAATAAATGTTTAATGTTGTTTTTTATACTATAATATCAAAGCGAAGATGTATAAGTTTTTGTGAAATAAATAATTGTATATGATATAAGTAATGTGATAGTAATTAATTAAAAAACTTAAGTATATATCATACATATTTCCTAAAAAGGTTATTTTGAACTTGTTTTTATTTTAATCTCTAATTTTAGCAAATTGATTTTTATAAGAATTGTTTTTGTTTATTATATGTAACATAATAAGTAATGCAAAAATAAGTATGATGTTTATTATGAAGAATAAAAGTAAAAACATGGTAAATCACTCCTTTGAATTTGAATTGATAATATATTAACATATTGTTGGATATTTGTATTTGCCATTGAGTTGCTGTTAATTTGCCATGAAGGGGGGAGGAAAAAGATGATGGAAAGGTTATGTTATGCAACATTTGCAAAGACACTACAAAAATCAATGAGTTTTAATTATCGTGGACAAAGGGAACTGACAGAATTGCTTCTTGGTTATTTTATATATGATACAAATATTGATATTGATTCCAAAATGTCAAGTAACCTTTTTAATCAAAAAGCAAATTTGCATACATCTATCCAACGAAAACTCTGCGATAAAAATGTACAAGTTAAGGCAAAAGAATATTTTAATGATAATGTTATTCGTGAAATTCAGAATGAATTTAAAGAGGATATTCTGGAAACGTTAAATTTATTAATTCAGAATGATAGAAGCATATCAAAGAATAAGAGAAAATATTTTGAAGA
>CAJTRU010000020.1:38675-56813 GCA_910579085.1 uncultured Lachnospiraceae bacterium
TGAATTTAAGGATATTGTCTTTGAAATTTTTTATTATGCAATAAAAAGAGATAATGTTGAAAATCAAGATACAATACTTCAAAATTCATATGGATTAAGTTTTAGAAATGTGAGAGGTATGAAATCAACTTACTATTTTACTGGAAGAGATGAAGATGTACGAAAAATAAAAAAATTAAATGTTAATATAGTGGGGGTAGGAGGAATTGGGAAAAGTGAAATAGCTAGAAAAGTAATACAAAACTCTCATTTTCAATATGTATATTGGTTTGATTCAAATAATCTAAGTGATAATTTATTAGATAAAGTAATGGCAGTTGATTCAGATTTTAATTCTTTTAGCAGGAATAAAAAATTGGAGATTATTATAACATACCTTAGTTCATTGTCTAATAATTCACTAATTGTTTTTGATGACATAACAAGGGATTCCAAAGAGCTTGCATGGATTACAGAATTAAATTGCCCTTTTTTATTGACCTCTAGAGAGTTTTTGGATTGCGTAGAAAATGTAGAAATAGATGTACTTTCATCTGCAGAATGTGTTGATTTAATGAAAAAAATTAGTAGAAGAAATTCTGAGAACGATGAGGAAAATTTAAAAAGAATAGTTAAGTTATCAGGTAGACACACATTAGTTATTGATTTTTTATCTAAGGTTTTGCGAAATTCAACAATGTCAACTGAGGAATTCGTTATCTATTTAGAGGAGATAAATTTTGATTTGTCTTTTATATCGCAGAACATACAATATAAATATAAGAGTGAAGTATTAGATTTAATGATTGCAGAACACTTAGTAAAAATATTTAGCATAAATAGGATGTCAAAAAGAGAAATTTTTTATTTGTCGAATATATCACTATTACCAACAATGGAGTTTGACATAGATTTAATTTCGGATATTTGTACAGATGGCAAAGATATAAGTGATAAATTAATTTCTAAAGGATGGCTTGTAGCCTATGAAAAAAAGACAATTTATTTACATAATATTATTAGACAAGCTATTTTAATCCAAGCAAAACAAATAGGAATATTAAATTTCTGTGTGGCTTACATGATAGATTCATTATATAAAAAAATACAATATTCACAAGAGAAAAAGGAAAAAGAGTTATTAATATATTCTGTTATATCTGATTCTGTGTGTTCTTTTATAGATAAGAAGTTAGTATCAGAGCAAATTGTATTATTTTTGAGGAGATTGGCTGAGTTGGAATATCGGTTAGGTAATGATAAGAAATCTGTTGACATACAAATGGAGGCAATAAAATATCAAAGTACAGATTCGATAAGAATAAAATCGAAAATGAAAAAGGAATTAGCGTTTTATATGAAAAATATTGGTAGGTATGAGAGTGCAAGCATGGTATTAATGGAAAGTATAAATGACCTAAAAAGCATTTTAGATAAGGAAGAAGATTCAGATTTAGCAGAGGCGTTGGGTGATTATGCATTTCTTATGAAATTAAGTGGTGACTTGAGTACAGCTTTAAAGTATCAAATAGAGTGTTTACAGATATCAGAAAAGGTCTTGGGAGCGAATGATATTAATTTGGGATATGCATATGGTAAATATGCTACCATACTTCAGGATATTGGTGGACAAAAAAATTTGAGGAAAGCTTTACAAAATCGAAAAAAGGCAAATAAAATTTTTGAAAATAACAGTAAAGAGAGTTCAGATTATGCTTATGGGTTAAACAATGAGGCATTAATTTATTTAGCATTAGATGACTTAGTAAATGCAATGAAAAGTCAATTATCTGCACTTCGATTGCTGAAAAAAGATTTGCCTAAAGACCATCCAGGGCTAGGCATAGCGTATGCTAATCTGGCATTGATTTGTATTAAACAAGATAGAGCATTTTGGGCTAATTTATTTATAGATGAGGCATATAGAATATATAGTAATTTTTATGATGCTAAAAATATAGTTTGGGCAAAAATGTACTTCATTCTTGCCGAATGTAAGTTTATAAATAATGATTTGAAAAATGCCATATATTTTTGTGATATGTGTTTAGATATATACAAAAAAAATGAAATTACTCAACATCAGAGTTTGGACGAGGTCAAAAAAATGCGAAATAAAATTATAACAAAATTTAATATATAGAAAATAGTATCTACATTAATACAAACACATAGAAATAAATATAAGAAAATTATTGAGAAAACCCATCAATAAAGAAAAGAAATTGCTAGTCAAGAGGTAATGCATTAAATAGCATGAAAGGCGAATTAAAGTGATGGCTTTCATTGAAGTAAGAAACAATTGGATCACAGGCTGTGCCATAATAAAAATTTTAATACATCAAATTGCAATTATAAGTGATTCGGTCATACATTAAAAATGATGGGATTTATCTAAAAACCATACTTCCGTTAAAAGGGGAATATGGTTTTTTATGTCGATATATCACTGTTGTTATTTCATATGTTTGGAAAATATATTTGTTAGTTATTGTGAATAGATGTATCTATATGTTTTGGGTATTGTAGTTGTAACAAAAGAAAGAATAGAATACTCCCTCTTGATATCTGGTTATTTGGTCGTCTTTTTAACCTGCATATGCATAAGCAATACTCTATGCAAAAGTTAACAAAAAACAGCCATGTGCTACACTGTTATAATCAAGTGAACACATAGTTGTTTTAGTGAAGGTATATTTTTAAATTAACTCTTTTAATATCATGCCAAAATTATTAGAATGTTGCTCCTTTCGAGGCTTTTTAGAAACTATTTCTTTTTTTATGGTTGATTTTTTTCTTCTTTTTGCTGTATAGGCTCTTTGCCTCGCTTCTTTTC
This sequence comes from uncultured Lachnospiraceae bacterium, assembly GCA_910579085.1. GTDB lineage: Bacteria > Bacillota > Clostridia > Lachnospirales > Lachnospiraceae > Butyribacter. The sequence goes on from CAJTRU010000020.1 coordinate 41,491, forward strand.
TTTCATAATATAACCTTTCCATAGTATCCATTCCAAGCTCTCTTAATTTCAATTGTGCCATATAAACAAATCCTCCAATCATTTTATTTTTTCTTTCTTTTAAAATGAATGATGCTCTGAATCAAAATATCGCATAACAACATAGAACTATTATTGTGGTGGTCTTGCAATGCATTCAAGAAAGAAGGGAAGGGATTTCTATTTTGATAAATTTTTTTAAGATTTTCTTTTTATTCCGAAAAAATATACCATATTAGAAGTAAATTAGTTAGTTACTATGTGATTATGATGCCAAAATGAAGGTGGAGGATAATATTATGTTTTGGATTAATAAGAATGAATATGATGAAATTGCAAGTGCAATAATGAAACACTGCTGCAGATGCTCACCCTATTCTTGTTCAGAGGCAGAATGTTGTGATGTAAGTGATATATTAGAAGTTTTGGATAAACATGTAGAAAGAGAAACTATAAATGAAGAAGAGGAGAAGCTTCCATTTAATTTAGAAGATTATGATGAACTGCCATAGAAATTTTTATTTTTTTAAAAAACCATATTTAAGATAAATTTAAAAATTTCAAAAATGGAGGTATTTACATGTGTAGGTATGGTGATATTTATATTGCAGATAGAAATTTAACAGATAATTTACACAAGGTAAAACAGACTGTTCTGGTAGTCTCAGAAGATAGAACCAACAAAGTTTCATCAATTGTCAATGTAGTTCCAATAGTTGATGCTGCAAAACAAGATAATCTGCAGAGTTATGTATTTATTGGTGAATATGGGATGTGCGAAAAAAACATTGCAGTTATCGAACAAATAACAACTCTGGATCAAACTCAACTTTTGGTAAAAGTTGGCAGTATCCGAGGGACTGTTTATGCTGAACAGGTAAAGCAAGAAATTAAATCATATTTAGGATTGTGATATATGGAACAACCAACATAAAACAGAATAATGTTATATGCATTCACATCCAGAAAGTCCTGGCAATTATCTGTCAGGACTTTTTGGTAAAAACTATCTTTAACCTGTTCCAGTGCTGGCTTCAGCAGCAGTGGCAGTATTCTTTCTTTTTTGTCGTTTTTTTATGATTTTGGGTTGTTTTGTTTTAATGCTTTCCCTGGTGATAATACATGTTGATATGTTATCTTTTTTATCTGGCATCTCGTACATAACGTCAAGCATCACATCCTCTAAAATGCTTCTCAATCCTCTTGCTCCAGTTTTCTTTTCGATAGCATGTTTCGCTATTTCATGAAGTGCTTCTTCTTCATAAATTAAATCCACCCCATCCTGTTTAAACAATGTCTGGTATTCTTTTGTTATCGCATCTTCAGGTTTGGTCAAAACATGGACAAGATCACTTTCTGTTAATCCAGTTAAGGCACATTTGATGTGAAGTCTTCCTATTAATTCTGGCATAATCCCATATTTCTTGAGTGCCTCAGATGTCAATTCCTTATTTGCATCTTTTTTATTATCTTGTATCTTAGGCTGCTCTGTATTAAATCCTACAACAGTTTTTCTTTCTGTATCAAATAATCCTTCAAATGCACCACCACATATAAACAACACATTTGATGTGTCAAATTGCACATTATTCCCATGTGGGTGTTTCCTTCTGTCAGATATCGGAACAGAGACAGTGCAACCTTCAATTAATTTTAAAAGACTTTCTTGCACACCTTGTCCTGATACATCTCTTGTAATACTCCTATTTTCCCCTGTCCTTGCAATTTTATCTATTTCGTCTATATACACTATACCTTTTTGGGCTAGTTCAATGTCTCCATCAGCTACTGTTATCAATTGCTGTATACATATTTCCACATCGTCACCAACATATCCTGCTTCTGTCAAGCTAGTTGCATCAGCAATAACGAATGGAACATCAAGTATTTTGGCTAATGTTCTTGCAAGCAGTGTTTTACCACATCCACTGGGACCTGCCAGTAAAATATTAGATTTCTTAATCAAACCAGTTTTATCGTGAAGTCGTTTGTTATGGTTATATAGTGCAACTGATAAAATTTTTTTAGCTCTTTCCTGCCCAATGATGAATCTGTCCAATTCTTCATGGATTTCGCTCGGTTTTAGATTAAATACAGTATTATTCCATTTAGACTTTTTTCTTATAACCTCCATATTTCTAGCATTTTCCCAGTTTTTTCTAAGATTTCTAGCTGATTTATGGTTTATTTCACCAGTGGCAACTGCAACAGATATTTCAGCACATCTGTCACAAATGTAAATGTTATCATTTATAGGGCTTTTTATCAGGCTGGTGACACCTGAAATTGTTTTTCCACAAAATGCACATGTTTCTATACCTATCCCCTCCTCTTCCTTTATTTTAGAAATTATATCATTATGTTTATGCCTCTTAATTTGGCAGAAATCAAATAATGAATAAAATGAAACCCTATGCGATATCGCATAGATTATGATAAAAAACGAATGGAAAAGGTGAAAAGCTGTTGATTGTGTGTTTTTGCAAGAGTTTAGTTGATTTTTTTGTGATAAGATATAATATAGAAGAAATGAAACAGAAGAAAAATTGGAGAAATGAGAGGAGGAGATGGTTAATGGATCGGTTTACGAAGAAAGTTCTAATTATACTTGGTGTATATGCATTTTTTGCTATTGTAATTTTAATTTTGTTTCAGACAGTCTTTATGTTAAGTTATATTCCTTCAAGCAGTATGGAATCTACGATAATGACAGGAAATATTGTTTTTTCTACGAGGTATGATGTAGATGAGGATGAATTGAAAAGATATGATATTCTAACATTTATTGCTCCAGATAATCCTGAAATCACATATATTAAACGACTTATTGGTTTGCCAGGGGAAACTATTGAAGTGAAGGAAGGTAAAGTGTATGCAGATGGTGTAGAGTTGGATGATTCATTTATAAAGAATTCTCAAAACCAAGTAGGGGATGGTATCTATGAGATTCCTGAAGGCTGTTATTTTTTTATGGGAGATAATCGAAACAATTCAAAGGACAGCAGATTTTGGGAGAATCCATATGTTCCGATTGATGACATTCAAGCTAAGGCAAAATGTATTTTGTTTCAATTTTCAGATATAGGTTCATTATGTTATGATTAAAATTTTCTAAGAGAGGCAGGAGTTGTTAAGTATGCGATATCACATACCATCCCTCCTCTTCTTTTTTGGTTCATTTTTCTTTTGTTTTTTGGAAAATATTATTTTTTGTAAACTGACATGAATGTAAACCAGTAAACATGTTGATTTGCAAACATTCAGACTGATAGAATTGTATGCCTGTTTACTGGTAGTTTTGCAGACAGGTGATTTTGAATACATGCCTACATATAGTCTTGTATACATGTTCATAATTGTTGTAAAAATGTAAGAATAGTGTCCTGCTGCCCCTTCAGATTTCTTATTATTGCATTAATTCTTTGTAAAACAGGTCAAATAATATTTCTTCAATTTCAAACAATCGGGCACATTGGTACATAATGGATGTTTTGTCTTCGTCAGTTTTTTCAGGATATAATTCAATCAGTTTTGTCAAACAACCTTTTAAATCCTCTTCTAATTTATTTTTTGTCATAGGTTTAAAGTTATATGGATATGGTTTCTCAAATTCCTTATTTTCTTTGACATAATTTTCACAGACAGGATAGAATTCTAAAATGTATAATTCATAAAAATAAAGCCAGGTATCAAATTGTGTGTCCCAGCTGTTGCCATGGAATATGTCTGGAATCAGTTTTAACATATCAATAGCAAGATACTGTATTTTTGCTACATTGGGCATGGAATCTATTACTGGAATATCTTCACTATATCTTTCCCCGAACCTTTCATTAAACCACTCTTCCTCTTCCTTTTTTACATTTTTCCAGTATTCTTCTATTGATGCCCTTGCTGTTTCTATTCTGCCTTTCCTTTGATATAACTCGTCCTCAATTTCTTTCTTCTTTTTTGCTTTTTTAAATGAGATGACCTCTCCCATATATAGCTTTCTCCCTTGTTTAGAACATCTTTGCTGCTTATTCTCGGTTTTTCTTTTTGAATTATAGCAGAAATGTTGGTTGGTTAAATTTCATGGAAATAGATAGTAATAATTGTCAGATACATGGATATGCATCTTATTATGTTAGGGGAAGAAAATTTCTTTCCTTAGATGAAAGTGATATGATAATAACATACATTGATAAGACTTGAAAAAGTAATATAGGAAAAGAGCCAGAGATGGAGGAAGGATATGAGGAATTTACTGCAAATTACATCTGAGTGTATCAAAGAATTAAAAGATATTGGGATACCAATTCAGGATGACAGAATCATGGAATTGAAATTCGCAAGGCTTCCAAAAGAAGATGCAGGGATTTGCACTCTGTATGCTAATAATACATTTTGTATCAGGATTTCATTATTTTTCAGAAATGAAGAGATAGGTATCAGTGAACTAAGGGCAACAGTCTGCCATGAATTATTGCATACATGTCCTAATTGCCATGAACACACTGGGAAATGGATAGAGTATGCTAAAAAAGTTGATGATGTCTATGGATATGAAATTTCTGCATATAAAACAGACTTTGATTTGAAAAATAAGCATATGCCAGTGATTCACCGACTCAGATGTCCAAAATGTGGTGGATATTGGAATATCCGAAAAGAATGTGACTGGGAAAGAGTGCAGAATGGGGAAAAAGGCATTTGTATGTGGTGTGGAAATTATTATACTATTGATTTTTAGATATAAATGAGGCTGCACATTCATAGCTGAGTTGTTGCTGGTTTTTTGTTAGAATGCCACATCATATAATTTCCCACACCATGGACACCTCATAGGTTCGTCAGCAAGAATCTCTTCCCATCTTCCAGCTTCCCTGATCTTCCAGCTTCCTCCACAGTTACAAGCCAGTTTGTGGAGGATTGGTGCTTCTGGATGTTTGATATCAAAAGGCTCTTTATATTCAGCAATACTGTATCCATATATGTCATCTGCTTTTCTTGCAAGATTCACCCATTTCTGGTTATGTTCTATACAGTCTTTGCAGGTATGCAATAATTCGTGACACATGGCTGATTTGAATTCATTCATGCTGACAGATTCCTTTTTAAACATTTCATGTATTCCGATACGATAAGAGATGAAGTTTTTTGTTTCACATATACCAAAAGCATCCATCCTCCTCCATCTGATGTCAATAACATATCCAAGTTCAATACCAATCGCCTGCAGTTCTCTCATGCATTCCTGCATTGTTAATCCTATATTTCTCATCTGGACACCTCCCTGCATTAAATATGTATTTTCCTCTTGAACTATCATAACATAAAGTGTTAGAGGACAGGAACAGAGAAAAAGTTTTTGATAAGAATTATAGGAATTACAAAAATGAAAAAAGAAGAGGAGGACAGGGGTTCTGATTTTTCATAACTGATAATTCTACATACGAAAAAAAGCATTAAAGCTATGACACCTATACAGTTTAACATGAATCTCAAATTCCAAATTAATATGTATTTTTTGATTTTACACCTCTAAAGTTTAACATAACTCTCAAACCTTTGCAATAAAATTATGAATTTTTCGATATGAAAATAAGTTAGAACAAAGTAGGTATTTCTACTAAAATTCTTCTCTTCTTTTTCGCACCTTCTTTATACTTGAAACCAAAAGCATCTTGTATGAGTTTCTGACAGCTCCATACAGGGATTTTTGATATTCGTGCAATAACTTTATGCCTTAAACAATAAAATCCATATATGAGCCTCCTAGAAGCCTTAAAACCATACTTTAGCATTCTTTGTCATCCAATCCATCATTATATAACATATATATTTCTGTATGCCATCCTTTATTATCTTGAATATATCTTTAATGTATATCTATAACAGAATCCATATACCAGCTTGTATCATGAAATCTGGATTATGCATATCCATACCATCAGTAATGTCCTCTCCCACATGTAAGCTTTCATCCATGCATATAAGCCTTGAGTGATGCAACATACACCTGTAAGACATGCATCATTCCAGAAGAGCCTCCCTAAGCCAGCACATATCCCTGCTAAAAAGAAAAATGTAAGCCAGCAGTAATACCTGCAAAGCAGCAGACTGCAATCGTGCGTGTTCCCCTTCTACAGCCTTGGGGCAGGCTGAAAACCATTTGTTGTATACTTAAAGCCTGCCCCAAGGAATACCTATCAATATATACAGACAAAAATGAAATATTACCAAGATTCTAGCATTGTAGAAAACCATATCTTGCAAGGAATCTTTCAGGTATGGTAGCCCTTGATGCCATATAACATATAGGGTTTGTACAAATTTGGTAAATTATAAAGATATTCTACACAAGTAGATAAATCCAAACCACAAATCCTCCTCTTTTTTTACCCCCAAAAATTGTCAAATTAACTCATAATATTCATCTTCCCTTTCACCTATTTTTCTTCCCCGAACTCCCCATTAAAACAACTAAATTTATACTATCCTTCAACAAAAAACAGCAAAATCATACAATATTGTTGATAGTTTTCAACAAAACATGATATAATTGTTAATGCATCTAGTCAATACCATTTGCATGAATGGGTTTGGTTTTCGGATAAAAACATTTTATCTATGATTTATAAAACAAAAAAGGAGGAAATTATCATGAAAAACACAATAAAAACAAACAAAAAAGAATTAACAGCAGCATTTGCTATTATTTTAATGATGCTGACAGCAATATCAATTGCAAAAATCTTAGGAACTACATTTGCAGACAATACATTTGAGTATGCAAATGGCGAATATATTATTACAGATGATGCACAGCTGGAGGTACAGTTTACAGGGGTATCAAAAAAAACTGTAACATCAGTTGTTATTCCAGCAACAATTAAGATTAACGAGCAGAATTATAAGGTAACTGGAATTAAGGCTAATGTTTTGAAAAGCAATAAAAAAGTGAAAAAGCTGACAGTTGGTGAGAATGTAAGGGTGATTGGCAAAAAAGCATTCTATGGATGTAAAAATTTGAAAAGCATTACCATTAATACATTCAATTTAAAATCAAAAACTGTTGGTACTGCAGCTTTTAAGGGTTTAAATGCAAAAGTTGTTGTAACTGTACCAGAGAATAAACTGGCAGCTTACAAGAAGATTTTTAAAGCGAAGGGATTGACTGGTAAGAAACAGGCAGTGAAAGGGAGGAAAATTGAGACAGAAGAAAAAGAGGATAAGAATGAGGAATTAGACCCAAACCGAGACATCCCATCACCAACAACCATGTTCACCATAGACGATTATTTCGGATTAATGAGTAATATCAGGGAAGAGGATGGGTATTCTGTAGGAGATTCCATCCCGATTACAGCAGGATTCCAGATGAGTGACCTTATGTATGGCAAATGGACAACAAGGACAGCAGATGGAAATGGTTTTTGGTTTAGATGTAATAACTGTCAAAAAATGTTTGATAATCAAGATGATTATAATCGTAGTGTAGGATATTTGATAGATGGATGTTCAGATACTAGCTATGTTTTCGGACAGGATTATAGCAAACCATTTACAGCATGGCACTGGAATCCAGATGACAGGGCATGCAGTGCAACATTCCATATTAGATTACCAGAAGGTTTATCTTACAAAGAAGGTTCTCTTAAGATGTTCCGCATGATAAAAAAGGAAGTTGAAAGCAGTGCATACCATGTAGATGTAAATGGGCAGGATATTTCTATAACAGTAGATAATATCAAAGATACAGCATTTCATCCAGGCCATATTGCAGATGATATTAGTTTTACTTTAGATACTGAATTAAACAGCAATGCTGCTGCCATTAATACAGTAACAGCCTCTATGTCATATGACAATGGTACAGGTGTAAAAACTTTAGATATGGGTTCTGCTATCATTTATGCTGCTACAATGAAATTCAGGAACACAGATATAAATGGGAATGATATTAGTGGTGCTAAATTTGCATTATACAAATATAAAACCCTGAAGTCTGGTAATGTATATTACGATAAATGGGTAAAAGTCCTTGATAACATTACAGGAAACCCATGTGTCATTGCTGGTCTTAGCAATGGGAAATACAGGCTGGTACAGACTGCTGCCCCTGATGGGTACAAAAAGATGAGTAACTATGAGTTTAATATCAGTATGTCTGGCAGTGGTGGAAATATTGATAACCTTTCTGTAGATGATGGTAACAGATATCCATGGGAATATCCATGGGATATAGATTTGGAAACTGGGGTTGTTAGTACTACTATTGTGAATAATTGAAATTGTTTGTAATATGTTTTAAAAAAAAGCCTGCATGCTTCGGTATGTGGGCTTTTTATATACGATTATCCCATATTATATTAGGCAGGTAATTATGGGAAACTTATTCATTTTAATTTGGTGAATGGAGAGGATGCCACAAAGAAAGGGTATAAGGTGTATGATTATAAATAATATTGAAAATGAAAATCAGATTGAAGATATACAAAATGTGATGACAGAAGATATTTTTCCAGAAACAGCTGTTTTAGAAGATGAAGTTGAGAGGTTTATAGAACCAGATGCAGAAGACATTTTATGGTTTATTCTGAAAAAGGGCGATATGCATTTTAAAATTGGTCTGTCAGATATTTTGATGTGCCTGAAATTTGCAGAAGAACAGGGAGAAGTACCAAAGTTGCCATTGATGTGGTGGACAAGGATATCCAGTATGTATCCGAAGCTGGATGCTTTTCAGAAGGATTGAAAGGAGAAAAAAAACAATGCATAGATTTAAGCTTAAGCAGGGCAATGAAAAGTCTTATGAGATTACAAAAGAGAATTTTGAACAGATGACTGGCAGAAGGAAACCATATGTAGAGACAGGGGCAGATGGCATAACAAGATATTTTGGCATTTGTCCTGCCTGTGATAATCCCATCCAGTTAATTGGTTTATATAAAAAACTCAAGCATACAGATAATCCATATGGAAAACATTATAATAAAGATGCAGCCATTGCCATACATAATGAATGGGCATATCAATTCTGTCCATATGCCAGCCATATTTATAATAATGCAGAGAAACTATTAAAAAAATGAATTAACTGAATTCGAGAAGAATATTTGTTATTTTGCATGAAAGGAGAATTGTAGATGATGAAGTGAGAGAAGAAATCCATTTTCGTTTATCTTCCTTGGATGAAAATGATCTTCCTATACAGGAAACAGAGGTGGTTCTGGACATAAATGAGTATAGATTCCCTTGTTTGATACATTCAGAAGAAGCTATGAATTATCGAAAAGACGAATTGTTGCAAATCGCAAAACAGCTTATGCCAGATTTACAATAATATAACAAAATATTCAAAAGTTCTTTTTATTCTGAATGGATAGTTCATATATAGGCTCGTACACATTTGTGTATGGGCTTTTTTGCTGTGTTTTGCCAGCATATCTGCAGGGATTATCTGCTGTTTGCAAATAATTCTGAAATTTTTCTCAAAATCTTTCTTTTCTCCAATGAAAAAAATACATATTTATTTGGATAAAACAGCAGAAATGCTTTAAATATAGATAATTTTTCAATAAGGGGGTAATACAAGGTGATTAAATTTTTCAAGAAAGCAGTTTCAGCACTGATGGCATCAATTATGTGTATTCCAGCAGGCATTGTCAATATTGCAGCTGCTGATGAAAATGATGCAAATACAGTGACTACAGTTAGTCTGTCTGATACTGAAAATGGCTTAATGCAATTTTCTGAAGAATGCATGAAGTCATCTACAGCAAAGCAAGATGGCTATCAGATGCTACAGGTTGATGAAGATGGGCAGATGAATGAAATTGAAAATGATGGTTCCATTTGGGCTTTTAATGCTGGTGATAAAGTAGAAGTGGAACTTCTTCCAGACAAAGAATATAATGTAAAGTCATTTACAATTAAGGATTCCAGCAGTGGTGATGTTATGGCACACAAAGAGACCATGGATAATGTGTTTTCTTTTGTGATGCCTGCGAAAAGCCTGACTGTAGAAGCAGCTTTCTCGAATTCATCGACTGTCGAAATCGTTCCTGGCGAGGAACTTACTGATGGAGGAGAGCTAAGCATAGAGTCTAAATACCATGACCTTACAGAAACATCAGAAATCACACAAGAAGAAGTGGAAGAGGTAATCTTTGACCTTGCAACTGAGAGCTACATCAAGGCAAACCTAAACCCTGCCTACATGACAGTAAGTGGCAAGGCTGCACCTGTCGATGCCCTAAGTGTTAAGCACACCCTGTTTGATGGCAGGTATGTTGAAGATGGCGACACCATCGACAGTATCATGAACAGTATCGAAGCTGAAGATGCTCCAGACTATGAAAAAAATGAAATGAAGGTTATTTCGCAGGTCGGAGCTTTATCCTATGTATATGATTTTGATGAAAATAGTGACTATTATGTTACATATGCTAACACAATGATTAAAGATGAAGAATATACAGTACAGGACTGGGCATTTGCTTACAATGATTTTAGTGGCCGATCCCTTGATGGCTGTGTATATGATAATGAAACAGGTCTTTTGTATATTCCTAAAGCTTTATATGACCAGTTAAATGAAGAGGAAGGTGGAGAAGGGCTTGCAATGATGAGCCTGCAGGTACAGTTCATGCAGGTGTATTATGACAAAGATACAATGGAAGGGTTATCAGAAACAGAAGTCCCTGATATGCAGTCTGATGTCTGCACAGTCGATGTAAATGAAGATGAATCTGCAATTGATGTCAATACTGACACACAGGATATATTTTCACTTGAAACGACAACTACTGTAAGCACAGGAATGGATACCGAAAATCTGAATGTTGCAGTCAATGGTATGATTGTGCCAGAAGAAGTGTATGAGTATGATCCTGATACAGGAAGCCTTACAGTTGAAATGAGTCCTGCCTCAGTGGTTTCTGTGGAAGCATGGGAAGGCGAAAAAACTGTACAGGAGCAGCTTATTGATTTAACAACTGATGATGTGCAGGCACTGACATATAAAGGTATGAAACCTTTAGCGACAGTAAAGTTAAACAGCAAGGCAGCAGTCCAGAAAATCACAAAAGACGACAGGATTATGAAACTTTATGGCACTTTAACTTATAAGAATTCTGCTACACATGCAACTGGTAATGAACCTTATTATATTACTGCAGATGGTCCTGGTGATTATATGAATGCGAATATAAGGCTTGCGAACTGGCTGACTGATAATGACAGGACATTAAGTTATGCTAATATTAAGCCACACCAGATAGGTCCTGGTTCAGATATGTATATTGGTTCTAACCTGTCAAACTACAAGCTTGTCAACAAAGACCAGAAATGGATACATAACTATAGCAAATTTTTGAAGAAGATTAAAATACAGTCAACCTGTATGCATATTGAAAAGGCATATCTTGGTACATCTGGTGCATCAAACAAAGCAAGGTTTAATGTCAGGATTGTTAAGGTATGGAAAAGTTCTGTTAAGAAAAAGACAGTTGGCAAAACAACCACATATAAGCAAAATGGATATATAGTGTTTGGCTTATTATCACCAAAGATATGCAAACAGACTACCTGTAATCTTTTAAAGGTAAAATTTAATGCATCATGGAAGATAACAACTGGTGATGCCAAAGACCCTTTAAGGTTATTTCTATATAAAGCAGAGGATGGGGCAGAGGAAGGGACAGAAGAGGATGGGGTTTCAGAATCAATATTCCCATATGCATCCCTTGGAAATGCAACATTCACTGTGAAGTATTATCCAAATACCGAGTATGCTACTGTAAAGGAAATTGAAAACTCTGGAAAAAAACTAAATGTACATGGACTTTTGTAACAAAGGATTATGGAGATGCAGGTAGTAATTTGTTACAAAAGAGGGGGGATGTTGTTGATAGGATATATAATGAGAGTGGTGGAGTTGAGATTACTGGTATAGAATTTAATCCAATAAATATGGATGATCCAAGGGATGAAACCTACAGAAAGCAGATAATGATATGATGAAAAACAGAGGGTTATCCTCTTCTTTTTTTGTCAAATTTTGATACCATGATTTTTTAAGAAAAATTGAAAATAATGAAGAGGATGTGACTGGTAAATCTGTAATAATGGTTTTTGTATTTTACCTGTAATTTCCTCCATATGTCTACTTCCAATAATAAAAATTATATGAGTAAATATGACAAAATGCAACGAAAAGATTTTATATTTTTGGAAGTACATGAAAAATAAAAGAAAATGAAAAATGTCAGGGAAGGAAGAGGAGACAAAAGGATTTATAGATGTTCCTATAGTGAAAATATCTTGCTGATACTATGGTAGCAGTGTTGCTTGATGGAAATTAATAAAAAAGGTGAAGCAAAACATATGTATGTCATCAAAATATGTCTGATAACCTCCATATAGTCGATTTTATCTACAGAAATCTGTTGGTAGTCCTAAAATTCAAATAATGTAAAACTTCGTCTGTTAACAATGAAGGATTTTGTAGTTCTCATAAATCTCTTTTTTGGGGTTCTCAAAACCCCGATTTTGGTATATAATAAATAAGAAAGTTCGCAATTTAGCAAGAAATACATGATTTATTAGCAAAGTTTTTAGAGTATACAATATATAGTGGTTAATTATTTGTACTTTGTATTATATAATGTAGAATCTGTTGTTTTGGGCTAACGAATCATATATAGTATATTATGGTGGAGGCATAACTATATCATTAAATACATTAAAGTGTATAAAAATACATAAAGGAGGGAAAGAATTGTCTGAAAGGGAAAACGAGCTAATGGAGATATCTGACCAAGAAAAATTTCTCAAAAATTATAAAGCAGTATATAATGCTATGACTGCAAAACCTGATTGTCGTTCAAAAGCATATCCTAAAAATATTATTGTAAGTATTGAAGATATTATTGATTTGAATAATAGAATATTTCAAAAATTCAAAACACAATATGAAGATGCTGGTTTTTCTATGAATGCTCTAATTTCATTGAAGGATAGAGAAAAAATAGAATTTCCTAACTGGAAAACATTTGAAGAACACAATTGGAGCGAAACAGCAATTATAACAGGAATGGTTTTGGTATGGGAATTTAATGTAGTATTACCTAAATACGAAGTTCCAGAAAAACATACATTAACAGTGAAAATTTCAAATGGTATCAAACCAGAGGAGATGTTTGCCTTAATGGTATCTGGTAAATTGGAACAAATTGACGAAATAGAACAGAATGTTTGTCCAATTGTTGCTAAAATGGATTTTGTGGATGTTACAATAGGCAATGAAGTGTTAAATATTGTTTCAGAATGGGTTAAGGGGTTGAAAAATAGTAATTATGAAAAGGGTAAATTTATGCTGGCTCTGCAAAAGTATAGAAGGTTATTTGCATATTGTATAAATTATCTAACAGTATTTATTTCTATTGTTTTATCAGCAAAGATTATCAAAAATGTATTTTTAGGGTTTCATATAAAGCAGTTAGGGGAAATGTATTCAAAACAAGTGATAAAATTATTTAGCTGGATATTAATTTGTTTTATTGCATGTTTTATTATAAATAAAATTTCTTTAGATTGTTAACAAATTATGGAGATGAGCATGTCTTTGATATAACAAAAGGAGATAAAAATCAACAAGAATTATACAGAAAAAAGGAGAAAAATGATAGAGAGAAATTTATAATTAGTATAGTTTCTACAATATTTATCAATATAATGTGTGGTGTGGTGACATATTTCTTGACGAAAGGAAAGTGATAATTATGAAGATTTTAAATAAAATTAGAAATAATGTTAAAAGAATTCTTGAATTGCTAGAATATAGTTTAGTTTTTGATATAAATGATTATAATTTTAAAACAGAAATTAGGAGTTATAAAAGAAACATGCATTATTAGCTGTATATTAGTTTGTTACACTATAGAAGATATTGTTATATATAAGACGATGGCTTGATTTAAAGTTTATTATTTAAACAATTATTTATTGTTTTGGAAGTTGCTTAGGAATAAAGGGCAGAGAAAAGGGAAAGAAAAAGAGGAGGAATTAGCAGTGATGATTTAATGTAGAATCATTTGAAAAATGTGTCACAGCATAATATAGTATATGACACAGAATGCCTCTAAAAGTATTATACAGCCAGTTTTAATATCTAAATGTTAAATAATACCTAAAACATTAAAATCCATGTATGAGCTTTCCAATAGTCTTAAATCTATACACTCATGTTATTTATCAAGGAATACCTCTGCTTAAAGAAGCAGAGGTATTCCTTGATATTGTATGTATTGTTTGGATTTAAACTTTTTGCTGGAAGTAATGTATTAAAATTTCTGGTATAAAGAGGAAGAAAATGAAATGAAGATTAATGAAAAATGAAGAGGATGTTTCGTAGGCTTGTATATGCAGCCCATGATGCCTATAACAGCCCCATACAGGCATTTTATATGTTAAGGTATATCTTATGCCTGATGCCTAAAATCCCTTATATGAACCTTAGAATGACTTATTCGGGATATGGAACATTACCTCCCTCCTCTTTTTGCTTCAAATTTAGTACAATGAATTTTTCTGGAAGTATGAAAAATATGGGAAAAAAAGAAGCTTGTAGCAGAAGAAAAAGTGATATGAAAAATATTGGAAAAGGATAATATATGGAAGAGGATTTGCTGGCAAAAATCCAGTTAAAATTTGTTATACAATATTCCAATGCCCTCAGAATGTCCCTGAAACTCCCATACAGACATTTTAACTATTCAGAAATATCTATACTGCCTTAGACAGAAAAACCTCTGTATGGGCATTTTAAGGCATATATACAGCATCATACATGTATCATGTTAATCTTTAAACAACCTGTAATAGTATGCCTGTCAGCTTCCTTAAGCTTAAACTTATTCCCTTCATTCTTTCCATAAAGACATACATGTAACTGTCTGTCCCTGCATTATCATATTATCATTTGTACCCATATCTGCATAATCTCTCCCTGTATACCTCCACCATACCCTTATATGCTCCTGCCACACCTGCACCACCAGTAGTGCCCCCTACCTAAGCCTTCATCCATGTACATAAGCCTTAAGTGATGCAACATGCACCTGTGAGATACATGCTACCTATAAGAACCCCCTAAGCCAGTACACATAGATGTAAGCCAGCAGCAATGCCTCAGAAGCAACAGACTGCAATCGTGCATGTTCCCCTTCCACAGCCTTGGGGCAGGCTAAAAACCATTTGCTGTATACTTAAAGCCTGCCCCAAGGAATACCTATCAATATATACAGACAAAAATGAAA
>CAJTRU010000021.1:0-33511 GCA_910579085.1 uncultured Lachnospiraceae bacterium
CCCCTATATGGAATATTCTGGCTCTGGCACGCAAAACCGTCCGTCCTCCAACAAAAGATAACTGGAAATTTACAAACCCCTGTATTGATTTTCTTTTGTATATATTATATGATTGGCATATTACCAGCTTTATAACATGGAGGACAGATATGTTTTTTAAATATGGGGAAAAGGAAACAGAATATCTTAAAAGCAAAGACAAGAAACTTGCGGAGGTAATAGACAAAATCGGGCATATTGAGCGCCAGACTGATGATAATTTATTTTCATCCGTTATCCATTGTATTATAGGGCAGCAGATTTCCACAAAGGCACAAATAACTATATGGCAGCGTATGCAGGATGCCTGTGGTGAAGTGACACCAGAAACAATAAACAATATAAGCACAGAGGAACTCCAGTCATTAGGAATGACTTTCCGTAAAGCAGAATATATTAAGGATTTCGCAGAAAAAACAGCTAAGGGTGAGTTTGATATTGATGCGGTAGCAGGAATGACAGACCAGGAAGCAATTATGGCATTATCAGGTTTAAAAGGGATAGGCGTATGGACAGCGGAAATGATACTGCTTTTCTGCCTGGAACGGCCAGATATACTAAGTTATAGTGACCTTGCAATACAACGTGGAATGAGAATGGTATACCATCACAGGAAAATAGATAAAAAACTGTTTGAAAAATACCGGTGCAGGCTTTCACCTTACTGTAGTGTTGCAAGCCTTTATTTCTGGGCTGTAGCAGGAGGTGCAGTATCAGGGATGAAAGATTATGCACCAGCAAAGACAGTAAAATAATATAATGTATGGAAAGGACGCAGAAAGCAGCGTTTTTCATTATTATTTGCGCCGCCGGCTGAAGGCGGCGGAATGGGGATTAATATGTATATACACTATTATAATTCACCACTTGGCAGGATAACACTTGCAAGTGATGGAAAGTCGCTGGCAGGGCTCTGGTTTGACGGGCAGAAATATTTTGAAAGTACACTGGAAGGGGAAAGGATTCAGGAATACAGTCCAGTTTTTGGACAGGCAGAGCGGTGGCTTGATATTTATTTCAGTGGAAAAGACCCTGGATTTACCCCGCCGCTATCAATGGAAGGTGCAACACCTTTCCGTAAAACTGTATGGGAAATACTATTGTCAATCCAGTTTGGGCATACAATGCCATATGGTGGGATTGCAGATATAATTGCAAAACAGAGGGGGACAGGGCATATGTCTGCACGGGCTGTTGGTTGTGCTGTTGCACATAACCCATTTTCAATTATAGTACCTTGCCACAGGGTTATTGGTTCTGATGGAAAGCTTACAGGATATGCTGGTGGCACAGACAGGAAAAAACTGCTTCTGGAACTGGAGAAAACAGGCAGGCTTACGGTGAACTCAGCAATTTGCAAGGCATAGAACGTAGTTTTAATCTTTTTTTGCGTTAAATGTATTTAGTTATATACTTGTGTTTTTAAAGTTCTAATGTTAATATTGGAATATTGCATTTATTAAGCTGTATATATTACA
The DNA here is from genome assembly GCA_910579085.1 of uncultured Lachnospiraceae bacterium. Lineage (GTDB taxonomy): Bacteria > Bacillota > Clostridia > Lachnospirales > Lachnospiraceae > Butyribacter. The sequence continues at coordinate 1,518 of CAJTRU010000021.1, forward strand.
AAACCAGCCCACAAGGAAGGAGTTTTATAATGAAAAAACTTTTTACAAAACGTCTGTTTACCTATATGGCAGTAGCACTAATTGTTACAATTACTGCTATCTTTGCATTGCAGACATTTATCAGCAAAAACAATAATGTATTATCTAGCAAGAATAAACTGCAAGATGTAATTACAAAACTGGAAGCAAACCAGAAAAGTGTAGAAGACCTTACAGAGAACCTTGGTGAGAATAACCTTGCTAAAACAAGGGCATTTGCTGATATGATTGCTATTGATAATTCAATTATTGGAGATGCCGCTAAACTTGATAAAATCAAAGACAGGCTGATGGTAAATGAATTACATATTATTAGTGAAGACGGGATTATTACCAGTAGTACAATTGAAAGTTATATTGGCTTTGATATGAGAAGCGGTGAACAGTCAAATGAATTTATGGCAATTCTTGAAGACCCGTCAAAGGAAATTGTACAAGAACCACAAGTAAATGTGGCTGACGGGATTGTAATGCAGTATATAGGTGTGGCAAGAACTGATGGCAAAGGGCTGGTACAGGTTGGTGTGCGTCCCGAGGTACTTGAAAAAATGCTTATTAATTCAACAATAGATGTTGTCCTGGGGGCTATTGATTTTGGTGAAAAAGGCTATGTATATGCAATAAGCAGTGATGGGGAGATACTGGCACATAAAGACCAGGATTTAATTGGAAAAGATGCAAAAGAAGCTGGCTTTCCAGAAAATTTTGAAGGAAAGGGCAAAGCAGTAATTAATGGCAGTAAAGGTTATTATTTTTCACAGAAATATGAAGATTATTTTATTGGTACTTTTATGCCATCAAGTGAATATTATAAAGAACGTGGCAACCAGACTATAGTTGTTTCATTAAGTATGTTAATTATTTTTGTTGTATTATTATTTATGATTAACCAGATGGTAGACAGCAAAATTGTGACTGGAATTAACCGTATTAGCAATTTAATGAAAGAAATTGCGGGTGGCAATTTTAATATTACAATAGATGAAAAAGGAAACGCTGAGTTTGAAATGCTTTCGCAAAGCATAAATAAAATGGTAGAAAACACCAGCAATAACATAAATGAAAATAAAGCTCTTTTAGAACAGCAAAAAGAGGATATGGAGCGTAATAATGCGCTTATCAGGAATGTTAAAAATGCGTGCAGGGATTTAGAACATGTAACAAGTGAAACACTTGAAAATGCAGATGGCATTTATAATGGTACTGGTGAGCAGGAAAGAGCAGTAGAAGACTTGAAGTATGTAATGGAACAGCTTGCAAGGGAATTAAAAGAAAGTGCGGATGCTTCAGGCAGCATTACAGAAGCGACAGGAAATTCTGTTAAGGAAATACTGCATACACAGTCACAAATGGAACTGTTAAAAGACTCAATGCAGAAGATTAGTGAAATGTCCGCTGCTATTGAAAAGATTATTGGTGAAATTAATTCTATAGCAAAAAGGACAAATATGCTTTCATTGAATGCTTCTGTTGAAGCGGCAAGGGCTGGTGAAATGGGCAAGGGCTTTTCAGTTGTTGCTACGCAGATAGGGGAACTGGCAGCAAGAAGCGCACAGGCAGCAAAGGAAACTAACGAACTGATTACTAATTCAATGAGGGCAGTAGAAAGTGGAAGGCAGATTACAGACCAGACAGCAGAAGCGTTTGACATTGCAGTGGAAAATATTGAACATGCAAACCAGGATGTAGAAAGAATTACTGGGATGGTCAGGCAGAATGTGGAAATTGTAACACATGCTACAGAGCAGATAGAAAGAATTTCAAATGTAGTTGAGAAGAATGTGCAGGTTTCCCATAATACAAAACAGGTTTCGTCCAATATGGCAGACATTACTGGAAAATTGCTGGAAATGGTGGAATAAATAAGTGAGGTTGTGGTAAATACATGTTATACCAGAAAAAAAATACAACCAGATATAATATACTGGATTATATGTTAAATAATGGGAACACATCAAAGGCACTTCTGGCTAAAGAACTAAATTTAAGTATGCCTACTGTGCTTTCAAATGTGAACGGGCTTATGGACAAAGGAATTGTTACAGAGCTTGGTGAGCTTGAATCTACTGGCGGCAGGAAAGCTGTGTTAATTGGGCTTCAGAAAGATTACAGGTATGCTGCTGGTATAAATATAACTGCTAACCATATTGGAATGGTTCTTGTAAATTTCTGCGGGGAAATTGTAAAACAGGAACATACAAGGGTAAAATTTGATGCAGACCTGTCTTATTATAGTAACCTTGCCAGTATGCTGGAGAAGTTTTGTATAACTGAAATCCAGCCTGGCAAATTGCTGGGTACTGGTATTTCATTGCCTGGAATTATTAACCAGAATGAAAAAATCCTGGTGAAGTCACATGCATTAGGACTAGAGAATTACAGCCTCAAAATAATAGAACAGATGTTTGATATGCCAGTATATTTTGAAAATGATGCCAATGCAGCAATGCTTGCAGAAAACCCGCAAAAATTAAAGAATTCAGTTTACCTTTCATTAAATAATACACTTGGAGGGGCTGTCTGCATAGATGGCACTCTTTTTACAGGGCAGAACCGTAAAGCTGGTGAATTCGGGCATATGGTTTTATTTCCTGGCGGCAGGAAGTGTTACTGTGGCAAGTCTGGCTGTGCTGATGCGTATTGTGCCGCAAGCGTACTGACTAACGGGGGCAGGGATAAGCTTGAGGATTTTATGGAAAGCATAAGCACAGACAAGGGTGCGGCAGAACTGTGGGAAAATTATCTTGAAAACCTTGCAATACTTATTTCTAACCTGCGCATGTCTTTTGATACAGATATTATCCTGGGAGGAGATGCAGGAGGATACCTGGCAGCTTATATGGTAGAACTTGGAAGGAAGATTTTTAAGTATAATCTATTTGATGGTGATTTAAGCTACTTAAAAAACTGTTCATACCAGAAAGAAGCATCAGCAACGGGAGTGGCAAAGCAGTTTTTTAGAAAATTAATAGAAACAATATAATATATAAATACTGCAATAAAGTGCAGCTACGGAATTTTATTATTTCTGTAGCTGCACTTATTTTTATGCAAAATTCATAAAAAATTCCTTATAAAATTGTATAAAATAGCAAATTTGTAAAAATATCTTGACAACCGTTTATAAAAATGCAATAATTTAGTTACTTTAATAAAACGTTTAATAAAAGTAAAAAATAAAGAGAGGATGATTATTATGTTACAGCAAATTATGACACAGCCAGGAGAAATAGTTTTTAAGGAAGTACCACTTCCAGAATTAAAGGATAACCAGGTAATGGTTAAAATCATGAATATTGGTGTATGTGGTTCAGATATCCATGTATACCATGGGAAACACCCATTTACTTCTTATCCTGTAACACAGGGACATGAGGTTTCAGGAGAGATTACAGGATTAGGCAAGGATGTGGAAGGGTTACATATTGGACAGAAAGTTACTATTGAGCCACAAGTATACTGCGGGCACTGTTATCCATGCAGGCATGGCAAATATAACCTTTGTGAAGAATTAAAGGTTATGGGCTTCCAGACAATGGGCACAGCTTCAGAATTTTTTGCAGCAGATGCCTCAAAGGTTACACCTATACCAGATGAAATGTCATTTGAAGAGGGGGCAATGATTGAGCCGCTTGCAGTTGCCGTACATGGGGTAAAACAGGTTGGGGATGTTGCTGGAATGAATATTGCTGTTATTGGTGCAGGGCCAATAGGAAACCTTGTTGCACAGGCAGCCAAAGGAATGGGCGCTGCAAAAGTAATGGTTACAGATGTAAGCAATCTGCGTCTTGAGAAGTCAAGGGAATGTGGAATTGATGCCTGTATTAATACAATGGAAAAAGATTTTGGTGAGGCAATGCTTGAGACATTCGGGCCAGACAAGGCGGATGTAATTTATGACTGTGCAGGCAATAACATTACAATGGGTCAGGCAATTAAATATGCAAGAAAAGGAAGCATTATAGTTCTTGTTGCTGTATTTGCAGGAATGGCAGAAGTAGACCTGGCAGTTGCAAATGACCATGAACTTGATATAAAAAGCACAATGATGTACAGACATGATGATTATATTGATGCAATAAGGCTTGTAACAGAAAAGAAAGTACAATTAAAGCCATTAATTTCAAAAACATTTCCGTTTAAAGAATATTTAAAGGCATACCAGTATATTGACAGCAACCGTGAAACTACAATGAAAGTAATTATTAATGTGCAGGAATAAAAATAGCGGCGTGGCAGCCAGTGCAGGCTGCATAACCGCCTGGTTTATATAATTAAGGGGAGATATTATATGGAGAGCAGGAACAATAATGGCAAAGTGCCTTTAATTAGTAAAATAGCGTATGGTTTTGGGGATGTAGGATGTAATTTTAGCTGGATGTTTGTAAGCAATTTTTTAATGATATTTTATACAGATGTATTTGGGATAAGCATGGCAGCAGTTTCGGGTTTAATGTTGTTTTCGAGGTTCTGGGATGCTATAAATGACCCAATAATCGGAGGGCTTGCAGATAAGACAAAAAGCAGGTGGGGGCGTTACCGTCCCTGGCTGTTATTTGCAGCACCTGTTACCTCAGTAATCCTTGTGCTTGCATTCTGGGCACATCCAGACTGGCCAGACAGTGCCAAGCTGGTATATATGGTAATAACTTACTGCCTGCTTGTTTTAGGATATACTTGTGTAAATATACCATATGGGACACTTTGTGGTGCAATGACACAAAGTATTGATGAAAGGGCTAAGATAAACACTTCACGTTCTGTAGCAGCAATGGTGGCAATAGGCATTATAAATATTATTACAGTCCCGCTTATAAAAGAATTTGGAAAGAGCAGTGCCATAACAGGTTATCTTACAGTTGCAATTATTTATGGATGTATATTTGCAGCATGTCATTTCTTCTGTTTTGCCAAAACTAAAGAAGTGGTACAAATGCCAGAGAAAGAAAAAATCTCCATAAAAGTACAGTTAAAAGCTGTATTACAGAACCGTCCATATCTGCTGGCACTGGCAGGCCAGGTGCTGTTTGGGTTTACATTATATGGCAGGAATGCAGATGTACTTTACTATTTTACATATGTTGAAGGAAATGCTTCATATTATACCTCTTATTCAATGTGCATAATTATACCTTCCATTATAGGGGCGGCCTGTTTCCAGCCAGTGTTCAGGAAAACTAATAACAAAGGGCGTGCAGCTTCAATATTTGCACTGCTTACAGGATGTTCAATGCTGGCATTGTATTTATTCAGTGTAAAAGAGAACCCATTAATGTTTTATATACTTTCTGGCCTTGTGCAGTTCTTCTTTTCAGGTTTTAATACTGCAATATATGCTATTATTCCAGACTGTGCAGAATATGGGCAGTGGAAAACAGGGCTTAGGAATGATGGTTTCCAGTATGCATTTATTTCACTTGGAAATAAAGCTGGAATGGCACTTGGTACAGCTTTGCTGGCAGGAATGCTTGGCAAATATGGTTATGTTGCCAACCAGCAGCAGAATGAAGCTGTTTTATCAGTGATGAAACATTCATTTACAACAATTCCAGGAATACTCTGGCTTGTAACAGCAGTTGTATTGTTTTTCTACCGTTTAAACAGGAAGCGTTACAATGAAATAATGGAGGATTTAAAAAATGGCAAAAAAGTTTGATATAGTTGCGCTGGGCGAAATTTTAATTGATTTTACTGAAACTGGAATAAGTGAAAATGGAATGAGGCTATTTGAACAAAATCCTGGTGGTGCTCCTGCAAACCTGCTTGTTACAGCCAGCCATATGGGATATAAAACTGCTATAATTGGCAAAACTGGTTCAGACATGCATGGAAGTTTTCTAAAGAAAACACTTGAAGAGGAAAATATCTGCACAGATTATATTGTAGAAGATAATACTGTATTTACAACGCTTGCATTTGTGGCACTGGGTGAAAATGGTGAACGCCAGTTTTCTTTTGCAAGAAAACCAGGTGCAGATACATGCCTGTCAGCAGAAGAGTTAAACAAGGATTTACTAAAAGACTGTAAAATATTTCATTTTGGCTCATTATCATTAACAGATGAACCAGCGGAATCTGCTACAATTGAAGCTGTAAAAACAGCCAAAGAGGCAGGTGCAATAATTTCATTTGACCCTAATTACAGAGAGCCGCTTTGGAATAGTGTAAAAGATGCAGCAGAAACAATTAACAATGCAATACAGTATGCAGACCTTGTTAAGGTTTCTGATGAAGAGAGCATAATGCTGTCAGGTGAAAAAGATTATAAAAAGGCGGCCTTAAAGCTGTTACAGAAAGGCCCGTATATAATTGCTGTTACACTTGGGGAGGAAGGCGTTTACCTGGCATGTAATAAAGGAAACGGCGTAATTCCTGGATTTAAAGCAGATGTAAAAGATACAACAGGGGCTGGGGATTCATTCTGGGGAGGCTTCTTATCCAGGTATCTTGGATACAAGGAAGATATAGAAAGTATGGAGTGGGATAAATGGAAAACCTGTGCCAGATATGGCAATGCAACAGCAAGCCTTTGTGTACAGAAACGTGGAGGCATACCAGCAATACCAGGGCGCAGGGATGTAGAAAGTATTTTATACACATAAAGCTTTTAATATAATTGTATTTAAAATATTACATAATACCATATATTTTATATATGGTATTGCAGGCTAATAATTTATGGACCACTGGTATATTTATTATATTCCATGTGGTTCATTTTTACTTTTATCTAATATTTTACATTAATTTTGCTTTCCAGATAATATCTTTAAAATTTTGTATGTATTCCAAATAACAGTTTACATAGTCCATATTGGTTAAATATCCCCTGCCTGAAGATATAACACCTACACTGGTTTTTTTTCCGTTAATTGTTATATAAAAATATACACCATATACATGATTTTTCTTTCTTCCAGCAAAGGAAATTACTGGTTCTATTTCTTCAATACTGTCTAAAGGAAAATACTGTACTTTAAATGGATTTAATAAACATAATACTGCCAGTTCTTTATTAACTGTGTCAATCCAGAAATGCACTGCAAGCATTTCATATTCATAATTTATGCAAAATTCATTCCGGAGCCCTCTTTTTTTATTATATTTGTAAAAAATAATCCCTGAAAACAGTATCCATACAAAATATCCCATAAGCAAGGCAAATGTCCATAAAAATGTTATATAATCCTCCGCTTTTAGAAAAATTTCCAGCAAGACAGGTACAAATAACAGTAACACAAAATAGTATTTCCAGTTAAACTGTTTCATTTATTTTATTCCTTTCAATTAATTTAGGGGATATTACAATGCATTTTTAGGATAATGTAACTTATGTAACTTGTCAACCTTAATGCAATAGCAGAAAAAGTATAGTTCAAATAGTGTAGGGGAAATGGATTTACATATTATATAATAAATAAAATATCTGTTGCCAGAAAAATAACTGCACAATAATTTTACATTTTTTTATACTTATGTTATAATATAATAAATTACCAGTACGGAGGAAATGCTATGGATGGAAAATTAATGAGACCCAAAATTGACTTTGCCTTTAAAGAGATAATGATGGATAATGAAGTAAGGAAAGGATTTTTATCAGCAGTCTTAAAGATTAAGCCGGAGGATATAAAGGAAACAAATATATTAAACACATATCTCCGTAAAAAACATAAAAATGATAAATTTGGAATTCTTGATGTAAGGATATTAATGAATGATGATACAGAAATAGATGTGGAAATCCAGTTAATGGTATTTAAGGCATGGACTAGCAGGACGTTGTTTTATGTTTCCAAAATGGTTACAGAACAGATTGAGGAAGGGGAAGATTATTCTGAAATAAAGAAATGTGTCAGTATAAGTATACTGGATTTTAAATTATTTGATGACACAGAAGAATTTTATTCATGTTTCCATCTCAGGGAGGACACAAGGAACACATTATATAGTGATAAAATAGAATTCCATGTAATAGAACTGCCAAAGTTACCAGAAGAATTAAAAGAAGAAAACAGTGATTTATTGTTATGGTCTAAATTCCTGGATGCAGAAAGGGAGGAGGAGTTTAAAATGTTAGCAGAAAAGAATGTATATGTTGGCAAAGCTTACAGCATGTTACAAAATATCAGCATGGATAAAGAGAAACAGCTTGAATATACAGCCAGACAAAAGGAAATCCTTGATTATAACCAGCTAATGAAAGAATTTAGTGATGCTGGAAGAAAAGAGGGAGAGGAAATAGGAAAGAAAATAGGGGAAAAAATAGGGGAAAAAAATAACCAGTACAAGACGGCAAGAAAATCTATTAAAGCAGGTCTTCCTGTTGGTTTAATTTCTGAAATAACAGGTCTTCCTGTAGAAGAAATAGAGAAACTGTATGAAAACATGGAGTAACAAAAAACCCGCTGCTTAAGCAGCGGGTTTTTTGTTACAATGCATTTTTAGGGCAAGCTTTAACACATTCCAGACATAAGATACATTCCGTTCCATTTTTTCTTTTTCTTGAATTATCAGTTATATCAACATCCATAGGACAGGCTTTTTTACATTTACCACAGGAAACACATTTGTTTTCATCGCATTTAATACGCATTAAAGAAAAATAAGACATTGGCTTAAGGAATATTGTAACAGGGCATATGTATTTGCAAAAAGCCCGGTTATCCTTTAATGCAAAAGCAAGTATAATTCCAGTTAAATAATATAAAAAATTTCCAACTAAGAATGACCAGAACATAATGCGTTCCATATTGTTTACATTTGCAAGGAATAAACTACAAACAAAAATAAAAGATATTGCAAAAGTAATATACCTTATAAAGCCCCACTTTTTTCTTGGCTGTTGTGGTATTTTATATGGGAGCAAATCAAGCACCATTGCTGTCCAGCAGGCAAACCCGCACCATCCACGCCCGAAAAACAGCGGGCCAAATATCTTTGCTACTGCATAATGGATAGTTGCTGCTTCAAAAACGCCCGTAAATAAATAATACCAGAACCCCTCAATCTGCATATTCTCATTGCTAATTAAACCAAGATAGACAAACATATAAGTCCCAACAAGGAATTGTGCAACCCTGCGTGCATGTTTGTATTTAAGTCCAAACAAAAGAAAGCCTGTTGCTATTGAAGTCCCTATGTAACTGAAATTTACCAGATAAAATATATTGTCCATTGTAAGCCATAGAGTAACAGCTATAGTTTCAAAAAGCAGCCACATAATAACAGGCAGTATAAATTTTTTTATCAATTTTTGTTTTTCCATATAAATTATACCTCTCCTTAATCTTGTAAATTATATTTTATTATTTCTGTAGTATTTCTGTATTATTATTCTTAAAAAGTTTATTTATTTTTCTCTTGCATAAGATACAACATATTCTGCAAGGGCTTACTGGTTTATAGTATGATAAGACTGCCTGGATTTGTCAAGCTTAAATATACAGATACAAGAGATATAATTATACTATACAGGTGCACGCTTGTGTTAGTCTGAACCACCAGCCACACAACATAATTTCCAGTTATGGCAACAGAGTGTTTTTCTGTGGTTTTGACAGGGCACAGCAGGTTTTCAGTGTTCCAGCTAAATATTACATTACAGGGGCACTTCAGCCCCGTCGGCGTTTAAGTCCATATCTCCCATAGGAAATATAAGTTTCCATTGGGAGATATGGACTTTATGCGCCGTTACGTGGGCTGACGTAGCGGAAGCGTGCCCTGTAATGTAATATTTAGCTGGAATATGTAAAACCCTGCGTCCTTTCACCAACACAAAATAACTGGAAATTATCCTACATACAGTTTATTGTAAAGAAATTTATGAAACTGATGTATAGTTATGGTATTTTTTGGTTTAAAAAGTTATAAATTGGTGTTATAATAAATACTATAAATAATTTTTGTTATATAGTGAAAAGAACCTTTTATAATGCAAGCATTTATTATATTACATGGAGGGGAAATGGACAAGTTAGATTTTAAAAACCCATCATATAACAGGGAAACAGGGGAAGCTGCCTGGAGCAGGTTATATTTTGGCAGTTATCCGCAGACAGAAGTTAAAGATAATGAACTTACTGCTGGAATTATACAGGCTGGGTATAATGAAGATGGTGATGCTGTTGTGGATGGCATAAAATACAGAAGAATAGAGCAGGGTGGTGCTTTCCGTTATTTCAGGTGGGATAAAATACAATGGAGGGTGCTGTGGAATGACGGGGATACCCTTTTTGTAATATCAGATAAAGGACTTGACTGTAAATTATATGATAATACAGATGACTCTGTAACATGGGAAGCTTCTTCTTTAAGGGAATGGCTTGCAAACAGCTTTTATAATATGGCATTTGACAGCAGGGAACAGAAAGCCATTTTAATACATGAAACAGAAACTATATATAACTATGATGACGGGGATATTATTAATAAGACAAATGACAGGATTTACATTCCATCTGTTGAAGAACTCAGGACATCTTGTTATGGTTTCTGGGATGAAAAAGTTTACTGGGAACATAAAATAGATAAAAAGATAAACAGAAAAATGAAGCCAACCAGCTATGCACAGGCATGTGGGGTGTGGGTTTATGACCATAATAATGATAAAAAATGGTATGTGGCAAAACCAGATAATCCAAATGAGGGCTGCTGTTGCTGGTGGACACGTTCACCTTGTGGAGATACGAAATATGGAAAGAGAATAAAACATACTGCAAAAGTGACAGAATCAGGAGTTATTGATAAATATGAGTATGGGCATTTATTACACCGTTCAGGAAATATAGTTGCAGTTGTGCCAGTGATGAACCTGGATTTAAAAACTTTAACAGACATATTGGAATAAGGGGTTAAAATGGATGGAAACATAGAATTAAGGCTGGTAAATATTGCACAGAAAGTTGCAGGCATGTATAAAGATAAAATAGGACAAGAATATTATAAGCAGCTTTGTGATGCCATTGAAACATGCAGGGATTACTATATAAATGGTAAAAAAGACTGGGTGTGCATGTATGAGGTTGTGCTTTCTGATGGTGGTATCTGGGAATATGCGGAAAACCAGCACGAAGAAGAAGAAATACAGAATATGTGGATTTTAGTAACAGATATACTTTTATGTAACTGCTATCTGGGGTGTATGGGTGAAGATGGCATTACACCAGAAGAATTAGAATTACAAGGAGAAAATATACCAGCATTTGTAGAATTAATGGAAAAAAATATTAATGAAACAATTGATTATAACAAGATATTGCAATTCTGGAAAAACAAGATTTGTTATTAATGGAGGGCAGGATAATGGAAAAACAGGATTTTGCAAATCCCATATATAATGATACTACAGGTAAAGCAACCTGGAGCATGTTGTATTTTGGGATATATCCACAGTCTGAAGTAAAAGGAAATATGCTTGTTCCCGCTATTATACATGCGGAATATGATGAAAATGGAGACGCATGTGTGTCAGGCATAAAATATAGAAGAATAAGCAAAGATAATACAGAAAATAGTGAAAATTTTGGAAACAGCACTTTCCGTTATTTTAAGTGGGAAAAGATAAAATGGCGTGTACTATGGAATGACGGGGACACCCTTTTTGTTATGGCAGACAAAGGAATTGACTGCAAAGCATATAATAATATAAATATTTCAATTACATGGGAGGAGTGTACATTGCGCCACTGGCTTGCCAATGATTTCTACAATATGGCATTTAACACCAGTGAACAGGAGGCAATTAAAATACATAATGTAAATAACCAGCCAGCACCAGGGTATATGATAGGAAATGGAAGGGATACAGAGGATAAAATATATATTTTGTCTATACCTGAAATAAGAAATACAGATTATGGCTTTTGGGATAAAAGGATAGACTGGGAGCATAAAAAAGATAAAAAGGTTAACAGGAGAATGAAACCAACAGATTATGCATATGTACGTGGAATAAGTCTTGGAAACGTAATGGGGGATTACGGGGAAAACTGTTGCTGGTGGCTGCGTTCTGCATGTAGTTATACAAATTATGGTGCAGAAATAGGCTGGGAAGGCAAAGTTTTTAAGGTTGGTTACTATACCCGGATTTTTTGTAATGCAGTTGTGCCAGTAATGCATATTGGAATTAAAGAACTGCAAAACCTTTTATAACCAGTCTGTATTACGTGAAAATATCTAAATATATGGATACACTTTTGCCTGTTTGGAATTGTATATCCAGGGAATTGTCCTGACAGCCGGATAAAGGGGAACAGAACTATGCAGCCAGTTAAATTAGCAGAAAACAGAAATCATTATATTGACAACCTGAGGAGCATATCAATACTTCTTTTATTTCCTGTACATACATTTATGATATGGAATAATTTTGGCTCTGGTTTTTATATATGGTTAGAAGAAAATAAAATATACAGCACATTAATTGTATTAATAAATCCCTGGTTTATGCCATTGCTTTTTTTGCTAGCAGGTATAAGTGCAAGGCTTTCATTAGAAAAAAGAACAACTAAAGAATTTATAAAACAACGTATAAATAAACTTTTAATACCATTTATAACTGGTATGGTTTTTCTTGTTCCAATACAAACATTTTATGCAAGAAAGTTTTTTTATAATTACAATGGCCGGTTTATAGAAAACTGGCAGTATTTTTTTACACATTTTACAGATTTAAGTGGTTATGATGGTGCATTTACGCCAGGGCATCTGTGGTTTATATTATATTTATTTATAATCTCAATAGTATCATTAATTATATTCCGTTATTTTCCATATAGAAAGGCTGGACTAATAACAGGCAGATTAAATATTTTCTGTATAATAATTTTATTTATTCCAATATGGATTATGTATTATATTGGCAACTTTGGAGGTTTCAGCATTGGAAAAAACCTGGCACTTTATCTGGCAGGTTATTATATTATAAGCAATAAAAATGTTATGGAAAAAGTAGAAAAAAATATAAAATGGATTACATTGCTATGCATAACATCAACATTAATATCAGTAGTATTATACTACAAGTATTTATATTATGGGGATATATGGGTAAATTATATTGGATGGATTACAATACTTGTAGTGCTGGTATATGGAAAAAGATTTTTAAACAAAAAGACAAAGCTTATGGAATTTGCCAGGCGCGCGTCATATCCAGTCTATATATTACACCAGTCCATACTTGTAGCACTGGCATACTATATTGCCAGCATATTTAATAATATAATGGTGCAGGCAGTGGTAATCTGTATAGGAAGTCTTGTATTAACTGTAGTGGTGTATTGTATAATAAGTAAAATACCTGTTGCCAGGAAAATAATTGCACAATAGTTTTAAATTTTTCTATACCTATGTTATAATATAATAAATTTACCAGGACAGAGTGGTGCTGGAAGAAAAGAGGGGGAATGGAGTAATTCCAGGCTATATTTATTAAAAGAAAATCCCATTTTTTGGGATTTTTTTGTTTTAAATGGAATTATATGGTTGTTTGTGTTATAATAAATAACATTGGCAGTTTTAAAACCAGTGTTTTTAATGCTTTTATATTATAAAATTTATAAGAGGTGGTTCTATGGCAAATGCTTACCAGGTAATAGATGAAAAAGAGTGGGACAGGGCTATGCACTGTATGGTATTCAGAAATAGTGTTGAACCAGCTTTTTGTGTGACTTTTAATGCAGATATAACAAATTTTCTGGAATATACCCGTAAACAGGGTTTTTCTTTTACAATAGGTTTTGTTTATGCTGTATGCAGGTGCGCAAATAAGATTAAAGAGTTCCGTTACCGTTTTTTAGATGGCAATATTATTTTATTTAATAATATTGATACTGCTTTTACTTATCTTGATAAAGAAACGGAATTATTTAAGGTAATTAATGTTCCTATGAAAAATACAATAGATGAATATGTGGAACTGGCAACGCATACAGCAGAGGAGCAGAAGGAATATTTTACTGGGCCTCTTGGAAATGATGTGTTCCAGTGTTCACCAATGCCCTGGGTTACATATACACATATTTCACATACTAATGCAGGCAAAAAAGATAATGCAACACCACTGTTTGACTGGGGAAAATACTATGAGAAAGATGGAAGGGTTCTTATGCCAGTGTCAGTACAGGCACACCACTCCTTTGTTGATGGTATACATATTGGCAAGTTTGCAGATGAATTACAAAAATACCTGGATGAAATATAAATAATACATAGAATGGAGCATACCAATGAAATTTTTTCATTTATCAGATTTACATTTTGGAAGGCAGTTACATGGCTATGATTTATATGAGGAACAGCATGGCTTTATAAAACAGCTTGAAATGTATTTAGAACAGGAAAAACCTGATGCAGTCCTGGTATCAGGTGATATATATGACAAAGCTGTTCCAGCAGGACAGGCTGTTACACTTCTTGATGAATTCCTTATATCATTAAATAATATTCCTGCCTTTATTATTGCCGGGAACCATGACTCAGCAGAAAGATTAAAGTATGGCAAAACTTTTCTTGAAAAACACAATATTTATATATCTGTGCTGCCTCCGCAGAAAGAGGATGAAAGGCTGGAAAAGATTGTTTTAGAAGACAGCTATGGAAAAGTAAGTTTTTATCTGCTGCCATTTATAAAGCCAGGCCTGGTACGCCATTTTATGCCAGATGAAGCGGCAGAGGGGGAACAGGCTGTTATTAGAGCACTGCTTGCGAAAGAAGATATTGACTGGACACAAAGGAATGTTATTATTACACACCAGTTCTATAAAAATGGTAATAATATTCCAGAAAGATGTGATTCAGAGCAAAAAACTGCTTCTGTAGGAGGTACTGATGCTGTTGATATTTCAGTATTAAAAGATTTTGACTATGCTGCACTTGGACATATACATGGTGCACAGATGGTTGGGGAAAAGAAATTCCGTTACTGTGGTACACCGCTTAAATATTCAGTAAGTGAAGCACCACATGAAAAAAGCATTACTATGGTGGTAATGGGTGCTAAGGGAAATGATATAGAGATTAAAACACTTCCATCCAGTCCGGTACGTGATGTATTAAAATTCCGTGGAAGCCTTAAAGATATTATTGCCCTGGCAAATGAACAAAACAGGCAGGATTACATAAGTGTTACCCTTACGGATGATGATATACCAGAAATGGTTAAGGAGCAGTTACAGGGATATTTTGAAAATATACTTGAAATTATAGCAGATAATTCAAGAACGAGGCAGATAATCAGTGAAGAAGTAGCAGACTTTAAGGAATTATCACCTTATGAAGCATTTAGTGCATTTTTCAAAGAAACGGCTGGGCGTGAAATGGACATGCAGGAAAGCAGCCTTATAAAAGAGATTATAGAGGAAGCTGCCGGTGGCAGGCAGCTTTGATTTTATGGAAGGCGGGTTAGTATATAATGAAACCAGTTAAACTTATTATGTCAGCATTTGGTTCATATGGTGGTACTGAAATAATTGAATTTAATAAAATAAAGAACGGGCTGTTTCTTATAGCTGGTGACACAGGTTCGGGCAAGACTACTATATTTGATGCCATAATGTTTGCACTTTATGACAGCATGAGCGGCAAGGAAAGAAAAAGTATTATGATGAGGAGCGAGTATGCTTCTGATGAAATGGAAACATATGTGGAGTTTACTTTTAGTTATGGCAGCAGCATATACACGGTAAAAAGATTTCCTGCATATGAAAGAAAAAGCAAGCGCAGGAATAAGGATGGGAAATACACTACTATAAGGCAGCAGGCAAAAGCAGAACTTATAATGCCTGATGGCACACAGTTTAATGGGAAGATTACACAGGTAAATAAAAAAATAGAAGAAATTACAGGGCTTACAGCAGAGCAGTTTAATAAAATTGCACTTATTGCACAAGGGGAATTCCAGGAACTTGTTATGGATAAAACTGGCAGGCGCAAAGAGATATTCAGGCAGATTTTTTCAACACAGGTTTATGGAGATATTGAGGACATTATATTTAAGAAATATAAGTCAGAGGCAACGCAGTTAAAATACAATTCCACAAAGCTTGAAGAACTTGCAGGCGGTATAGAATTCCAGAAAGAAAGCCCTTATAAAGATGAATTCCGTATTGCGTTTGAAAGAAAGGATACAGAACAGGACAATGTTACAAATGTTCTTAAAAAGGAAATTGCAAGGCTTAATGAAGTGTACAATAATAAAAATATTTTGTATAGTGAAAAGGAAAAGGAATATAAGCACTTAAATGAATGTATAACTAAGGGCAGGGAAAAGAATAAACTTATAGACAGGCTTTTGCAGTTTGAATTACAGAAGGAGAAACTGGATGCAGCAAAAGAGGAAACGGATAATAAAATAATAGTTTTAGAGCTGGCAAAAAAAGCAGAAAAAGTATTATTTGCAGAGAAAAATTATAATAACAGGAAAGCTGAATATAATAAAGCAGATGAAAAAGCAAAGGATACTTTATTAAAAGAAGAAACGCTGGTTTTAAAGTTTACTGAAGTTTCGGAAAAACATAAACTGGCAGAAGAAGAATATAACCAGCTTATGCCTGGATATATAACAAAAAGGGATAATTTAAAACAGGATGTTGAAAAATATAAAATATTATCTGGAAAAGAAAAAATACTTATAAACCTTAGGACTTTATTGGAAAATGCTTTATCAGATAAGGAAAAAGGGACTAAGGAGCTTGTTAAGATTAAGGAAGAAATAAATTTATCCAATAATATTTTAAAATCTTATGAAACACTTGAACTTGAAACAGGACAGATAGAAACAGAAAAGAAGAAGTATAACGAAGAACAAGGGTTTCTTGTCCAGCTGGTGCAGAAGAAGGAAGTATGTGACCAGGGACAGAAAGATTTGCTTTTGCTTAGGGAAAAACTACTTGCATGTATTGAAAAGTGGGAAGAAAGCCGCAGGAAACATGAGGAGTACAACAGGATATATATTGCCTGCCAGTCAGCTTTCCTTGCAGAAGCCCTTAAACCTTTATGCCCATGTCCTGTATGTGGTTCAACAGAACACCCGCATCCTGCCAAAATGCCAGATAATGCAATAACAGAAGAACTAGTAAAAAAGGCAGCGGCAGCAGAGCGCAGATGTGAAACAGAAAAGAATAAAATCCAGAAAGAAATGGAAACAGCACAAAGTGCATTTTCTGCTGAAGCAGCATTATTAAATGAATATATAGAAAGGCTTTCTGGTAAAGAAAAATCACAGACACAAGATAATTTTACAGAAGTTTATTCAATAGAAAATTATTCTTCTGAAAAGCTGCAGCAGATAATAGAGGAAAAACGCATATGGCTTTTGTCTGAAAACAAGAGGATAACCAGTAATTTAAAAGAGCTTGGAAAGAAGGCGGCTGATAAAAGAAGCCGGCAGGAAAGCTTAGAAAAGCTTGCAGACCGGCAGGAAAAAGCTTTAGCATGGATTGAAAATAAAGAAAAAGAAATCCACAAGCTTGAAATGGATTTGGAAGTGTTAAAAAATGAAATAAAAACATTTAAGGCATCACTTGCATATGATACAGAAGAAGAGGCAGCAAGCAGGCTTAAGGAATGTGAAGAAAACTTGGATATGCTTGAAAAGCGGTACAGAAATACAGATAAGGAATTAAAGGATACACAGAAAAAGCTTGTAAGCATACAAGGGGCAAAAAAAGAACTTGACAGGCAGCTAAAAGATTTGGAAACCAGCCTTGCAGGATTATCAGAAACATTCCAGAAAGCACTTAAAGAAAATGGCTTTAAGGATATAGAAACATACAGGAATGCTATAACAGATTTTGCTTCAATAGAGAGAATGGAAAGAGAAATTGCTGCTTATAATGAAACATGCGTCAGGAACAGTACAGGAATTAAAACAATAAAAGAACAGCTTGATAATACGGTTAAAGTTAATCTTAGCGGACTAGAACAGCCATTAGAAGAAACCAGCCTGCTGATGTCTGGAATTAAAAAGGAACTTGACCAGTACAGCTTTTATATTAAAAGCAGCAGCAAAGCACTGGAAAGGCTGTCAGCGCTTATGGAAGAAAGAAAGTCCATGTCAGAAAAACTAAAGGTAGTTAAATCACTTAATGAAGCAGCCAATGGAAAAATACATTTCCAGACTTATATACAGAGGCAGTATTTTAAGCAGATTATACAGGCAGCTAACCAGAGGCTTTCTAAAATGGCACCAGGCAAATTCCTGCTGGAATGCCGTGATATAGGCACTGGCGGCCAGGGGGAAACAGGGCTTGAGCTTGATGTTTATAACCCTTTAACTGGCAAATCAAGGGATGCACATACTCTTTCAGGTGGTGAAACATTTATGGCATCACTTGCAATGGCACTTGGAATGGCAGATATTGTGCAGAATACAGTTGGAAAGACAAGGCTTGATACAATGTTTATAGATGAAGGTTTTGGCTCTCTTAGTGATGATGCCAGAGATAAGGCAGTAAATGTGCTTTTAGAGCTTGCAGGCAGCAACAGGCTTGTTGGCGTAATCTCACATGTTTCTGAATTAAAAGAGCAGATACCACAGAAACTTACAGTTACAAAAGGGAACAGGGGGAGCAGCGTAAAATGGGACAGTTAATAAAACATCATTAAAGAAGGGATTATAAAATGCAGTGTAAAGAAGTCCAGAGCAAGTTTATTCCATTTATAAATGATGAATTAAACCATAAAGAATTAAAAGAATTTCTTGCGCATATACGCCAGTGTAAAGACTGCAAAGAAGAGTATGATATTTATTATACTATGATAATGGGTATGCGTTACCTGGAAAGCGATAATAATATAACAGAACTGGAAATTAATTCTGAACAGAGGATAAGGGAAGCAGAAGATTACCTTTTACAATATAAAATACTACAGGCTGAGAAGATAATTTTGTTTGTTGTACTATGTATAGGGCTGGTACTTTTATTATAAACTGGAGGTTAAAAATGAGTGGAAAAATAGTGTTAATAGATGGCCATAGCATAATAAACAGGGCTTTTTACGGGCTGCCTGATTTAACAAATTCAGAAGGTATGCATACAAATGGTGTTTATGGGTTTCTTAATATAATGTTTAAAATACTTGATGAGGAAAAACCAGACTACCTTACAGTTGCATTTGATGTAAGTGAACCAACATTCCGGCATAAAATATATCCTGAATATAAAGGTACAAGGAAGAAAATGCCTGACGAACTGGCAGAACAAGTCCCTGTCTTACAGGAAGTGCTTAAAGCTATGAATATTTCCATAATAATGCAGGGCGGGTTTGAAGCAGATGACATCCTTGGAACAATAGCTAAAAAGGCAGAAAATGAAAATATAGAGGTTACACTTGTATCAGGTGACAGGGATTTGCTCCAGCTTGCGTCAGAAACAATTAAGATAAGCATACCAAAGACAAAGAAAGGCGGTTCAGAGGTTGAGGAATACCATACGCAGGATGTAATAGACAAATATGGGGTTACACCTTTGCAGATTATAGATTTAAAAGGGCTTATGGGTGATGCTTCTGATAATATACCAGGGGTGCCAGGTGTAGGTGAAAAGACAGCAGTTAAAGTATTAACAGCATTTCCGTCTGTAGAAGAAGCATATATCCATATAGACGAAGTAACACCAAAAAGGACACAGACACTTCTCCGTGATAATAAAGAACTTGCATTTCTTAGCAAAAAACTTGCAACAATTAAAATAGATTGTGACATAAATTATTCATTTGAAAATGCAAAGTTAAATAATATTTTTACAACTGATGCTTTAGAATGGATTAAAAGGCTTGAACTAAAAACTCTTATAAAGCGTTTTGACTCTTCTGTTGTATCAAAAGTTGCAGTAAAACCACAGGATTTTGTTTATATAAATAATATAAAAGATGCCAGTGCATTTGTGGACAAACTTATAAAAGCAAAACCTTTAACGGCAGGAATTGCTTTTATGGGCAATGAATGGGAAAGCCAGGGTGCAGATAAGAAAAAGCATAAAAATAATGACGGGCAGTTAAGCTTTTTATTTGATGAAAACAGCAGTGAGGAGGAATACTTATTTGCAGGTTTTGGAATAAGTTATGAAAAAGACGGCAAGTGCCTGTCTGCATGTATGCTTAAAGATAATAGTATTACTGGCAGCTTTATTATAGAAATATATAAAAAAATTGAAGAAAACATAGAAAATATTGCTATTATAGACTTTAAAAATGCACTCCACCTTACAGCGCCTGTACAAGCACTTTCAGAAGAAACCATTGCACCATGCCAGACAGCATTTAATGATAATGGAATACCTGGTAAAGAAAAGTTATTTAATAAAATAACCGATGTTTCAATAGCAGCATATCTTTTAAATCCTTTAAAAGACACATACCTGGCTGATGATATTGCAAGGGATTACCTGGATTTAACTATAAAAACATATGCAGAAAGATTTGGCAAAAGCAGGATTAATGATATACTCCAGGATGGACAGGAAGAAGAGTTAAAAAAGCTTCTTGACTATACAGGTGAACTGTCTTATATTGCCTGCCTTGCATTTACACCTTTAACAGAAGCATTAAAAGAACAAGGCATGTATAAACTTTTCAAAGAAATAGAGATGCCAGCAGCATATTACCTTTACCAGATGGAGCGTGAAGGCGTAAAAGCGGACAGAAAAGTATTAGAAGAAATGTCAGGACTTCTTGACACCAAAATAAAAGCACTTGAAACAGATATTTATGACCTTGCAGGTGAAGAATTTAATATAAATTCTCCAAAACAGCTTGGCGTAATACTTTTTGATAAGTTAAAACTTCCAAATGCCAAAAAAACTAAAACTGGTTATTCAACTTCAGCAGATATTCTGGAAAAACTGCGCACAGAAGACCCTGTAGTCTCTAAAATCCTTGATTACAGGCAGGTAAGCAAGTTGAAATCAACATATGCAGACGGGCTGCCAGTGTATATTGAAAATGACAAACGCATACATGGAAAATTTAACCAGACAATTACAGCCACAGGAAGGATAAGCAGTACAGAGCCGAACCTCCAGAACATTCCAATAAGGATGGAACTTGGGCGGCAGTTAAGAAAAGTATTTATCCCCAAAGAAGGATGTATCTTCTTAGATGCTGATTATTCACAAATAGAACTAAGGGTACTTGCACATATGTCAGGAGATAAAGAGCTGGCAGAGGCATACAAAAATGGTGATGACATCCACAGGATAACAGCTTCCAAAGTATTCCATACACCATTTGAAGAAGTTACAGACCTGCAAAGGCGTAATGCAAAAGCAGTTAATTTTGGAATAGTTTATGGAATAAGCAGTTTTGGGCTTGCACAGGATTTAGATATAGACAGGAAAGAAGCAGATGAAATTATAAAACAGTATTTTGCAACATATCCAAAGATTAAAGCATTTCTTGATGAAATGGTACAGTCAGCCAAACAAAAAGGGTATGCGGAAACAATATATGGGCGCAGAAGGCCAGTACCAGAACTTTCATCAAGTAACCATATGAAGAAATCTTTTGGTGAAAGGGTTGCAATGAATTCCCCTATACAGGGTACAGCCGCAGACATAATAAAAATAGCAATGACAGGTGTTGCAAAAAGGCTGGAACAGGAGAAATTAAAATCAAGAATTGTCTTACAAATTCATGACGAACTTCTTGTTGAAACATATATAGAAGAAAAAGAAAAAGTAAAACAAGTGCTGCTTGAAGAAATGCAAGGGGCAGCAGACTTAAACGTGCCGCTTCTTGTAGAAGTAGAAGAAGGAAACAACTGGTTTGAAGCGCACTAAAATATCTGCTAATATTATGAAAATAAAAATATATAAAAGGAGAAAAAATGAAAATACTAAAAAATTACTTTCATTTTTCTATAAAACGTATATTTGTATCATGTATAGTAAAATAATTTCCAATTATAACGACAAGTATTTTTCAGTAATTTTGACAGAAAACAACAGGTTTTATGTTTCCAGGATAAATATTCTTACATGACAAGTGCATTTTAGCACCACCAGCATTTAAGTCCATATGTTGCAAAAATACAGTTTTTTTGTGGCATATGGACTTTATGTGTCATTGCGTGGGTTAACGTAGCAGAAGCGTGCACTTGCATGAAAGAATATTAGCCAGATATATAAAACTTGCGTCCTGTCCGCAAACAACAGATAACTGTAAAACAACTGTTCATGGGCTTTACTTTCACCTGGATAATAGTTATAATAGATAAATAGTTACCTTAAAATGGTAAAGTAAAAATAGTAAGGAGTGTTACCTATGCCAGTATGGAAAGCTGTTATACTTGGCCTGGTGCAGGGGCTTGCCGAGTTTCTGCCTGTCAGCAGTTCAGGGCATCTTATTATAATTAAACAGATACTAAGGGTGGATTTAGGAAGTGGCGGTATGTTTTTTGACATTATGCTGCATTTTGGCACTCTGGTGGCTATCTTTATAGCATTCCATAAAGATATAGCAAAACTAGTGGCTGAGGGAATACATATTGTTATAGATATTTTTGCTAATATTGGTATATTTTTTACCAGAATATTTAAGAGTGACAAAGAATACAGGCATATAATAAAAAGTTCATACCGTAAATTTGTAATGCTTGTTATAGTATCAACAATACCTACAGGAATAATAGGCATACTGCTTTCAGATATTATTGGTGCTGCCAATGATATGATAATGGTTCCAGGTGTATGCCTTTTTATTACGGCTGCTTTTCTGGTTATTGCAGATTTTGCAGATGCAGGGATGAAGAAACCTAAAGAGGCTTCTTACCTGGATGCAGGGATTATTGGCGTAGCACAAGGGCTTTCAACAATGCCTGGCATTTCACGTTCAGGAACTACAATTACAGCCTGCATATTATGTGGTTTTGATAAAAAATTTGCTGTAAAGTACTCATTTATAATGTCAATACCAGCAGTGCTTGGTGCTGTTGTGCTTGAGCTTAAAGATTTACAGCCAGATATTATTGTAAAAGATGATATAACAAGCTGTGTTATAGCTACAGTAGTAGCGGCAGTAGCAGGATATTTTTCAATATGTTTTATGATGGCACTTGTGCGTGGCAAGAGATATAAATATTTTGCAATATATTGTATAATAGCAGGCAGTATTGCAGTTGGTTATAATTTTTTAGGTTAAAATCCAGTAATAAAGGAAAAGGAGAGTTGTCAGGATGGCGGCGGCAAACAGTTCTACTAATACAAGAGCCAGAGCCCGGACGGCTGCCAGTAAAAAAACAGGCAGAAGCCAGGGGGCTAAGAAAACATCTTCCCAGGCGGCAGGTAAAAAAACTAAAACTGATAAAGATAAAATACACCAGAGGAAAATACAGGATGTTAATGAATATAAAGACAGGATGGCATTTGAAACAGCCATAACCCTTATTGTAATGGCTATAACCGCAGTGTTTTTATATCTAAGTTATTTTGGGCTGGGAGGCATTATAGGAAAGATATCTGGAGGGTTGTTTTTTGGTATATTTGGGTGGGCTGCATGGCTTCTTCCCGCTGGAGTTATAATTGCTTATATTTTTGGGCTCGTCAACCAGGGAGACCGCCGTGTGCCAAGAAAACTTATAAGTTTTTCATCTGCAATATGGCTGATGCTTGGCATTTCAGACCTGCTGTCAGGACAGGAGATAATTACTGAATACTATACAAGCAACAATGTAATGCATAAGAAATACTTTGAATGTATGGATTTAACGCTTGGTGACATGGTAGAAAAGGGAAAAGGCAACCCAGGGATACTTGGAAGGCTTATAAGCAGTATATTTTCTAAAATTACAGGAGAAGTTGGTGCTGTAGTAATAATGATGGCGCTGTTTGTATTATGCCTGTTTATTTTTCATGGAATAGAGTTTATGGCAGCATTGCGTAAAAGAAATGCATATAAACAGCAAATGGAAGACACATATGAGGAGATAAGCAGTAAGGACGGTTACCAGGCTCCTTCATACAGGGTAGTTCCACAGCCGTCCATAAGAAGACCGCAGGCAAGGGATAACAGTCCTGCCATGCAGTCTGTAAACCTTATGGAAATGAATATGACGCTTAATGAAATAGAAGAAAATAAACGTAAGCAGGCACTTGGCAGGAACACAATGGAAGAAATTGTTGCAGGCAATAAAAAGCCTGGCAAAAAAGAAAAACCAGCAATAAAGAAGCCAGAAGAAGCAGTAATACCTTTTGCGGGCATAGACAAGCCATCAATAAAGAGGCCAGATGAGGTGGTAAAAGAAGCTGGCAGTACCAGTATTGTGGATGAAAAAATTCCTGTTAATAATGAAAATAATATTGTCCAGAAACAGGAAACTGATGATGAAAGGCGGAAAAGAAATATAGAGAATATTCCTGTGTTCCGTGATGAATTAAATAAAAAATTTGGCAGGAAACGTAATACTGTGCAGGAAATAAGCCAGGAACCGCTGTTTCCTGTAAAAGATACCGCAGAATATATAGAAACAGGTATGCCAGAAAAGATAACAGAACCAGAAGATTTTAATGGGTTTGCTGGTTTTAGTACAGATAATGGCAGCAATACTGTTAATGACAGTATTATACTGGTAAAAGCTCCAGAAGATAATACTGGGGATATAGTTACAGAAAAAGAAGGTTTTATAACAGGTAATATTGAAGAAAATACCAGCAATAATATAAAAGATAATTATATAGAAAAGGATTATATAACAGAAGATTTAAACCATGATATTGATGTAAAACCAGAAGAAAAGCCGCAAGAAAAGATTAGTAATACAGTGCATTATAATAATACAGGGGAAGTTGCAAGCGGCAATATGACAGGTAATATACAAGACACGGGAATTACTAGCAAAGATATAACACAAAACACAGAAGGGACAGCACATATTCCAAACAGCAGTATATCCAGCGCCACAGGTGGTTATGCTGTAAAACAGGAAGAAAACAAGCAGCCAGGTGCTTCTCCAGCACCAGCATATAAAAAACCTGTAAGCACAACGGACCATGGAAGGATAGGCGGGGATAAAGCACTTGCAGACCTTCCAGAGCCAGAATATATTTTTCCATATCCAGGACTTCTTAAAATACCAGAGGAGTCTTCTAATGGCATGACAGATGATGACTTACGCAATACGGCTGGCAAACTCCAGGATACCCTTAAAAGTTTTAATGTAAATGTACAGATGGGGGCTGTTACATGCGGGCCTACTGTTACAAGATATGAATTATTCCCAGAACAGGGTGTAAGGGTCAATAAGATTACAAACCTGGCAGATGACCTTAAATTAAGCCTGGCAGCACAAAGCATAAGGATTGAAGCACCAATACCAGGCAAGTCTGCTGTAGGAATAGAAGTCCCAAATCCAGAACCTGGTTCAGTAGGTTTCAGGGAACTGCTTGAGAGTGAAGAGTTTACCAAATCAAAATCACCTGTTACATTTGCAGTAGGAAAGGATATTGGCGGCAAAATTATTATAACGGATATTGCCAAAATGCCGCATCTGCTTATTGCGGGGGCGACTGGTTCAGGTAAATCTGTATGTATAAATACACTTATAATGAGTATTTTATATAAGGCTGACCCAGATGATGTTAAACTTATTATGATTGACCCTAAAGTTGTAGAACTTAGTGTTTATAATGGCATACCACATCTTTTCTGTCCTGTTGTAACAGACCCTAAAGAAGCATCTGCCGCACTTAACTGGGCAGTACGTGAGATGATGGACAGGTATAATAAATTTACAGAACTTGGTGTGCGTAATATTACAGGCTATAATAAGAAGATAAAAACTGTGGCGGATTCAGAAGCTGCTGGTTATGCTAAAATGCCATCACTTGTAATAATAGTAGATGAATTTGCAGACCTTATGATGGTAGCTTCCAAAGAAGTTGAAGACGCTGTATGCAGGCTTGCACAGCTTGCAAGGGCGGCAGGAATTCATCTTGTACTTGCGACACAGCGTCCTTCTGTTAATGTAATAACAGGTATAATTAAAGCCAATATCCCGTCAAGAATAGCATTTTCTGTATCATCAGCTATTGATTCACGTACAATTCTTGATAAAAGCGGTGCTGAAAAGCTTATTGGAAAAGGTGACATGCTTTTCTTCCCATCAGGTTATTCAGAGCCAGTGCGTGTACAAGGGGCATTTGTTTCAGATAAAGAAGTAAGTGATGTAGTTGAGTTTTTGCGTAATAATAATGAAGAACCAGATTATAACGAGAACGTTACTGAAATAGTTGAAATGGAAGCTGCCGATGCCGGGACAAAGGAGCAGAAAGAGCCTAAATCTGACAGGGATGAGTATTTTGAGGATGCAGGAAGGTTTGTAATTGAGTCAGAAAGGGCAGCAGCAGGACAGCTCCAGAGACGCTTTTCCATAGGTTTTAACAGGGCGGGAAGAATTATAGACCAGCTCCATAAAGCGGGCGTTGTAGGGCCTGCTGAGGGGACAAAACCACGCAAAATACTTATGACAATGAATGACTTTGATTTGCTTTTAGGCAAAGTACAGCCAGTGCCTGAAAGCGAGATAGAAGAAACACTGCAAAACTATTCAGAGGCAAGTGGCATGGAGGGGATGCAGAATGAACTATATTAAAGGGCATATCCTGGTAAATTCGTTTTATAAAACAGAAAAATTTATGGAGCATTACCACTGCCTGCAGAATTCTGCAAAAAGACAGGGTGTGGAGCTGGATATTATTGAAAATTCAGATATACTCTGTTCTTATGGTAATTGTGGTGAAGAAAAAATTTCCAGGGCACTTGACGGGGATTTGTTTCTTTTGTTCTGGGATAAAGATATAAGGCTTGGAAGGCAGGTTGAAAAAATCTGCCATGAAAAAAATATATTTGTATGTAATTCTGTAGAAGCGGTAGCGGTTTGTGATGATAAATCTTTAACATACCAGAAACTATGGGAATGGAACAGGGATAAACCACCAGGTTTGCAGATACCGCTTATACCTTCAATAACCGCACCTATGGCATATGCAAATATGGGCTATACAAATACAGATTTTCTTGGTAAAGTTATAGAAGAACTTTCTTTGCCAGTTGTAGTTAAAGAATGTTATGGTTCATTTGGCCAGCAGGTGTACCTTGCAGAAAATATGGAACAGCTTAGGGAAATTACTTTAAAGCTTGGGGGTACGCCGCACATATACCAGAAATTCATTAAAGAGAGCAGTGGCAGGGATGTAAGGATTGAAGTTGCAGGTGGTGAGGCAGTAGCGGCTATGTACAGGTATTCTGTAAACGGGGATTTCCGTGCCAATATAACAAATGGCGGGTGTATGGAACCTTACAGCCCTTCTGCCAGGGAGTGCCAGATTGCACTGGATACAGCAGATGCCCTTGGTCTTTGTTTTGGAGGCATAGACCTGCTTTTTACAGACAGCGGAGGGGCGGAAGTTGTATGTGAAGTTAATTCTAATGCACATTTTAAAAATATATTTGACTGCACTGGAATAAATGTAGCTGATAAGATAATTGCTTATATTTTAAGCCAGGTGGCAAGTTAATGCCATATGGACAGGGAGGTGGCAGAAAAGATATAAATCTGTACACAAAGCAACTTATAAAGTTAATAAAATAGTTTATTTAATAAAAATTTTATAGCACACAATTTTTATGTAGCCAGTGAAGCAAGCTGGCTGACTGGGGGATGGATATGAAAGGATATATAATTTACCAAAGCAGTGAAGCAGAAAAAAACAAGGCATTTATTGATAAACTTAAGGCTGAGGGGGATAACCAGGGCATTAATTTTGAATACGTGCCAGCAGAAGAACATTTAGAGTATGCAGAACCAGATATTGTTATTAACAGGACAAGGGACTACAGGGTAAGCAGGCACTATGAAAATAAAGGCATAGCAGTTTTTAACCCTGCGTACCTGGTGCATATTGGAAATAATAAGTATGAGGCTGCCATGTACCTGTCAGAGCACCTTACATACGAAGTTAAAAGCAATAAATGGGCAGCAAATACATGGTTTGTAAGCAAATCTGATTTACCTTCACTTCTTGATAATGAATATTTAAAAAGGCTTGTAAGCAACCTGGCGGGTGATTCTTGCAATGATGTTATTATAAAGTCTGTAGACGGCCATGGGGGAAATGAGGTTTTCCTGCTTGACAATGGCGCATCTAATACAGAAAAGCTAAAGGAAATACTTGAAAGCCTTAAAGGCAAGGACTGTGTTATACAAGAAAGGATTGATAGCAATAGTTCAGATATACGTGTATATATTTTAGGAGGGGAAATATATGCAGCAGTATTAAGAAATGGCAGCAGTGATTTCCGTTCAAACTATTCATTAGGCGGAAGTGCCAGTGAATATAAACTTATGGAGTCACAGAAAAGCTATATCAGGAAATTTGCAGAAGCACTTGGCGGAAGCAGGATTGGCATGGCAGGCATTGACTTTATAGTTGCAAAAGATGGAAACCTGGTTTTTAATGAGATTGAGGATATGGCAGGTTCACGTATGCTTTATGAATGTACAGATTACAATATTGCAGCAGATTATGTAAAGTGGATTAGCCGCTTTGTATAAATAAATTTTTAAACATGCCTTGCAGGCAGCAATGCTTTTTATTTTCAATAAAGCATCCAGAATAAAGAAAGACGGGGTATATTTATGAAGACTGATATTGAAATTGCACAGGAAACAGAAATGCTGCATATCCGTGATGTGGCAGACAAACTTGGTATTTCTGAAGATGAACTTGAATTCTATGGAAAATACAAGGCTAAGCTGTCAGACGGGCTGTGGCAGAGGGTTAAAGATAACAAGGATGGGAAACTCGTACTTGTAACTGCAATAAACCCCACCCCTGCTGGTGAAGGGAAAACTACAACTACTGTAGGTATTGGTGAGGCTATGGCAAAGCTTGGCAAAAAAGCAGCAATAGCATTACGTGAGCCGTCACTTGGGCCTTGTTTTGGCATAAAAGGCGGTGCTGCTGGCGGCGGATATGCACAGGTTGTGCCAATGGAGGACCTGAACCTGCATTTTACAGGTGATTTCCATGCAATAACATCAGCCAATAACCTTCTTGCGGCAATGCTTGACAACCATATACAGCAGGGCAATACCCTTAGGATTGACACTAACCAGGTGGTATGGAAGCGCTGTGTTGATATGAATGACAGGGTTTTAAGAAATATTGTTGCAGGGCTTGGCAGGCCTGCTGATGGTGTTGTAAGGGAAGACCATTTTATAATTACAGTTGCATCAGAAATTATGGCAATCCTCTGCCTTGCAGAAAATATAAAAGATTTAAAGGAAAGGCTTGGAAGGATTATAGTTGCATATAATTATGATGGTGAACCTGTTACAGCAAAACAGTTAAATGCTGTTGGCTCAATGGCTGCACTGTTAAAAGATGCAATAAAACCTAATTTAATACAGACTGTGGAAAATACACCCGCATTTGTACATGGAGGGCCTTTTGCAAATATTGCACATGGCTGCAACAGCGTACGTGCAACAAAGACAGCGCTTAAACTTGCTGATTATGTAATTACTGAAGCAGGTTTCGGGGCAGACCTTGGAGCTGAAAAATTCCTTGATATCAAGTGCCGCATGGCAGGGCTTAAGCCAGATGCTGCCGTGCTTGTTGCTACAGTGCGTGCACTTAAATACAATGGCGGTGTACCTAAAAATGAACTAGGTGAAGAAAACCTTGCCGCACTGGAAAAAGGTATTGCCAACCTTGGGAAGCATATTGAAAATATAGCAAAGTATAATATTCCATGTGTTGTTGCGCTTAACCGTTTTGTTACAGATACAGAAGCAGAGCTTTCGTATGTAAGAAAATATTGTGAAGAAAACGGATGTGAACTTGCGCTTTCAGAAGTATGGGAGCATGGTGGCAATGGTGGTACAGAACTTGCAGAAAAGATAATAAAAACCATTGAAACAAAAGAAAGCCATTATGCACCAATTTATAGTACAGAACTTCCAATAAAAGAAAAGATTGAAACAATCGCAAGGGAAATATATGGTGCAGATGGTGTAACATATGATGATGCTGCTTCAAAGGCAATAGAAAGGCTTGAGAAACTCGGTTGTGGGAAACTTCCTGTCTGCATGGCAAAGAACCAGTATTCACTTTCAGATGATGCAACAAAGCTCGGCAGGCCGTCAGGTTTTAATATTAATATACGTGAAGTATATGTATCAGCAGGAGCGGGCTTTATAGTTGCAATAACAGGAACAGTAATGACCATGCCAGGGCTGCCGCTGCATCCTGCTGCTGAAAGGATAGACGTAGACGATAACGGGGTAATAACAGGTTTATCATAAAAAATATGGATAAAAAAATTATTCTGGAAAGCAATTTTATAAAAAATAGAATTATTAAAATTGTAATATATTTTATATTTCCTTTACTAATATCTGCCACAGGCATAAAGCCTGTGCACTGTACAGGGGCAGGCCTGCCAGATGACAGCATTAATAATATTGCCAGTAATATATTTACAAGTGAAGAAGGTATCGTCTATAAAGCCATAGAAGGTACAAATGAATACCAGGTAGTTTCATATACTGGAAACGGCAGGAATGTCATTATTCCAGATGAGTATAACGGATATGCTGTTACCTCGGTTGCTGCTGGTTCATTCAGGGGCAATGAAATTATTACCAGTGTTATTATTGGAAGTAATATAAAGAGTATAGGAGCTGGTGCATTTTCATATTGTGGTTATTTGAAAAGTGCAGAATTTAAAGGCAATAAGATAAAGGCAATTCCTTCAAACTGTTTTGAAGCATGTGCTTCATTAAAGAAGATAGAACTGCCGGAGTCTGTAAAAAAGGCGGGATACAGGGCATTTGCTTTCTGTACTTCCATGTACCAGATAATAATACCAGGGCAGGTAACAAGCTTTGGAAAAGAAATATTCTATGGATGCAATAGAAACAGGCTTACAGTTGTAACAGAAACAGGTTCAGAAGCAGAAAAAACCGCCAGAAAATATAACCTGCTTGTAACAGATACAAGCCAGACAGTGCTTTCATCCAGCAGTTTAACTGATATTGAAGGGGCACAGGATAAAATTTATGTCTACAGTGCACCATCTAAAGTAAAATGGAAAAGCCTGGACCCAGGAACTGCCAGTGTAAACAAGCATGGCAGGATTAAAGCATTAAAACCAGGGACAGCAACAGTAACAGCAAAAACAGCAGGCATAGAATTAAAATGCAGGGTAAAAGTTTATAAAAGAAATAAAAAGAACTGTCTTAAAGTGGTTTACTCAAAATATGTAAGAAAAGAAATGACAGACTATGAAAAAGTTTATGCTGCACATGCCTGGCTTATACAAAATGTAAAATATGACAAAACACTTTACAAAACAGGTACAGTTCCAGCTATAAGCCATACAGCAGAAGGTGCACTGGACAGGGGAATAGCAGTATGTGACGGTTACGCCAAAGCATTTATAATAATAATGGAGCACTATGGAATAAAAAGCAGGATGGTTACAGGGGGTGCACATGCCTGGAACATAGTTAAAATTAAAAATAAATGGTACCATGTAGACTGTACTTATGATGACCCTATAGTAAATGGAAGTTTTAACAACAGAAATGTGTTTCTTGATTTCTTCTTAAAAACCAATAAGGAGATGCGGATAACACATATATGGGATTACAGTGCATTTCCAAAGTGTAATAGTAAAAAAGTAAATAAAAGTTACAGGACGGTGTAATTTGTTAGCAAAAACCAGTGTATAGAAAAGTAAAGATAAAGTTTTCTATACACTGGTTTAAAATGTTTTCATGTATAAATTATTATTTTTTAAGTACTTCTCTTTGCAAATGAAACAGTACCATATGCTTCAGTATGTTCAGTATTGACAGGGATAACTCCTACATTATAAGTTAAGTTTTGTTTTTAAAATGCCGTAAGTAAATTTCTTCAGTTTTACATTCATTCATATACAATATATAT
>CAJTRU010000021.1:33521-35149 GCA_910579085.1 uncultured Lachnospiraceae bacterium
ATATATTTCAGAAATAACATCAGAGAGAAAAATTTCTTAATTTATGTCAGCTAAGTTATTTAAAAATTTTTCAAAAAGCTTCAAGTATGCCTGGTTAAGTTTCTAATTTTTAACATAAATATTTTTAATATTAAAATCTGATTTTTGAAGCTGTCTGATTAATATTTTTTTGCGGTTTTCTTTTTTAATAATTCCATCAAGTATACTTTTTGTACTTGTATAATTGTATTGCCTGAAATTAAATTCAAACCATATATAGATATCATTTAATGGTGTATATCCCCATATGCACTAACTTTATGAAAAACATAGAAGTTGCTGTCGGACGGTTTTTCGTTTCCAAATAAATGACATTTCAATTAGTTCCAAAATATCAAAAGACACTGTTTGGATATTCAGCAGTATCATTATAAACTATGTCAGCTTTGCCTCTATCCATAGACTTCGGTTCGCTGTGGATGTCCCAAGAGGGGAAAATCAATATTCTCAAGATATTTTTCAGCGAGAAGTAACATTAGAATTTTTCCATTTGGAAATTTTATATTTATCATCTGCACCAAAATTGATTACAATTTCATCTTTTATTGATTTATAAAAAAGACTTGCAAGGTTTCTGGTTTTTCAAGTCCTCTGCTGTATCATGGTTCTGTTGGCTGTTTCCGTTCCGTCAAGGACTGAGTTTCTAATATTGGCATCATGATAATGCTATTTTCATATAGTTATTTTTACCCTCTTGTCAAAAACAAGAATAGATAAAATATAACTATTACTATCCCAACACCAATAAGTATTTTTATTAATAATTCTTTAAATTTATCCATTTTCCTTCTCCTTTTTCTTATATCTAAATTCTACTTCAAAGTCTTTTGTAATTTCATTTCCTTTTATCATATTTTTTATAATGCTTTTTGCATTTTTATCAGCTTTGTCCAACAGACCTGATTTTATTGCTTGATTTTTCCCTTTTTCTACTATTTTATCTTTCAATTCTTGTTGTTCTGTTGAATTTATATTAGTAAACCAGCTTTCATCATCTAAATAAGATTTAAATGAGTTCTGTACTTCATATGATTTATATACTTCAGAATGTGGCAATGTTATTATTACTTTTTCTTTTTCGTTTAAAATCTTATATTCTATATCTTCAAAATCTACTCCTGCCAATATTTCAACATCTGTACTAAAGATTAATCTGCTTTCAGTAAATGGTATAGATATAATATTGAATAATTTTCTATCTTTTGAACTGTCTTCTAATATTCTTCCATACCATTCTTGAGTCACCAGTTTTCCAACATCTTTAAATCCAAAATCTATAATAGTTTCCTCTGTGTCTAACGGGCTGCTAGGTAGTCTAGTTCCAATAAAAATTAATGAAACAGCAATTATAATTAGCACAATGCCTTTAACTGTAAGTGGTAATTTTTTTATAAACTTCACAGAATTTAACAACTTCTTTTCTTTTTCAATTTTAGGTTTTTCTCTTATTTGTTTCTCATAAAGTTTCACTTCTTTTTCTTCCATAGTTAAACTCCCTTTATGTAATATTTCTATTATAACCTTTGTAATTTTCACGAATTTTATATTAAGATATATTTTTTAATCTTGCATTTCTACGAATTTCAAGT
>CAJTRU010000021.1:35159-56013 GCA_910579085.1 uncultured Lachnospiraceae bacterium
CTTTTATATCATCATATCTTTTGACATTTAATATCAATTTTTTTAAAAAAGAGGGTATACCACTTTCGCAATACACCCTCATCTATTCACAGAGTTTCCTTTTTATTTTAAATAACAAGCAAATTGCTCATTAAGAGGTTGGGTAATTTGCTTTACCCAATGCCCTGCCCAATCTGTAGCCAAAATAGCATGATATTTTGGGAGATTTTACAGTAGTTTATAACACTTGTTAAAATCAGGAACCGCTTGAATACACTATTTAATTAGCTTTTTACCAGTCTTACGGTTGATAAATTAGTTTCCCATCTGTGCTGCAACTTCTGCTGCAAAGTCTTCTTCTTTTTTCTCAAGGCCTTCGCCAGTTTCAAAACGTACAAATTTCTTTATAGCAATCTGGCAGTTTTCAGCTTTAGCTGTATTCTGTACATATGTCTTTACACTTTCTTTATTTTCAGCCTTAACATATTCCTGTTCTAAAAGACATACTTCTTTTAACTCTTTATTCAGACGTCCAATAATCATTTTCTCAATGATTTCATCAGGCTTGCCTGCATTTTTAGGGTCATTCTTTGCCTGGCTTAAAAGTATTTCTTTTTCATGCTCTTTATATTCTTCATCTACATCATCTGATGAAAGATATTTAGGATTTAAAGCAGCAACCTGCATTGCAACATTCCTTAAACATTCTTTAACACCATCGCTTGAAGAGTCTGTAGCAGCTTCAACTAATACGCCGATTTTTCCGCCTGCATGGATATAAGAAACGATTAAGCCATCTGTTGTAACTTTTTCAAAACGGCGGATATTCATATTTTCGCCAATAACCGCTACCATAGCCTTTAATTTGCCATCAACTGTCACGCTTGTGTCAGCAGCCCAAGGCTCTGCAAGAAATGCTTCTATATCTGCTGCACTGGAAGCTTTAGCCTGTGCTGCAACTTCAGCAACATATGCCTGGAATTTTTCATTCTTAGCAACAAAGTCTGTTTCGCTGTTTACTTCTACGATAGAAGCTGTTTTGCCATCTGCATCAACGTCAACTGCTACAATACCTTCCGCAGCAATACGTCCAGCCTTTTTAATAGCCTTTGCAAGACCGTTTTCACGTAACCATTCAACAGCCTTGTCCATATCACCATCTGTATTTGAAAGCGCTTTTTTGCAATCCATCATGCCAGCGCCAGAAAGTTCCCTTAATTCTTTAACCTGTGAAGCTGTAATTGCCATTTTAATTTTCCTCCAATATTGATTTAATCTGTTTTTTATTAACTAACAGCTTCCTCATCTTCTCCGCCGTCAGCCATAGAAACACCCTGGTTTGCCTCAATAACAGCATCAGCCATTTTAGAAACAATAAGCTTAACTGCCCTTATAGCATCATCATTACCTGGTATTACATAGTCAAGTTCTTCAGGGTCGCAGTTTGTATCTGCAATTCCGATAAGAGGAATACCTAATGTATGTGCTTCCTGTATACAAATTCTTTCTTTCTTAGGGTCAACAACAAAGATAGCGTCAGGGAGTTTTTTCATTTCCTTAATTCCGCCAAGGTTCTTCTCAAGCTTATCCCATTCTTTTTTAAGGCCAATAACTTCTTTCTTAGGAAGTACATCAAATGTACCATCCTCTGACATTGTTTCAATAGCCTTTAATCTCTTGATACGTGTCAGGATTGTCTTGAAGTTAGTAAGCATACCACCAAGCCATCTTTCATTAACATAGAACATGCCGCAGCGCTCTGCTTCTGCTTTTATGGAATCCTGTGCCTGCTTCTTTGTTCCTACAAAAAGAACTGTACCACCATTCATTACGATATCTTTAACAGCATTGTAAGCTTCATCAACTTTTCCTACAGACTTCTGTAAGTCAATAATATAAATGCCATTACGCTCTGTGTAGATGTACTCTGCCATCTTAGGGTTCCATCTTCTTGTCTGGTGGCCAAAGTGGACACCTGCTTCAAGTAACTGTTTCATTGAAATAACGCTCATAATAATACCTCCATCATGGTTTCATTGCTTCCATATGCTTCCAAACGTAAGACCAGGAAAATGGCATTAAAGCCATATCCAAAGCACCATGTACGAAATCCGCATACGTGATTAATTAATTGTTTTAAAACATACTGGTTAAGTTTAGCACAAGAACCATATGTTTGCAAGTTTTTTTTAATAACTTCTTGCAATCCCCCATTTATTGTGTTATTATACAGAAGTTGTAAAAACCACTGCCCAGGATTTGGACACTCCGCCCAGTCCTTAGCAGCAGGAAATATTTATTATAAGTGCCATTTAATATGCAGGTGGCATAAAACAGGAGGAAATTATGATTAGTAAAGAAAAAAAGGCAGAAATTATCAAGGCTTATGGACGTACACCAGAGGACACAGGTTCTCCAGAAGTACAGATTGCGCTTCTTACAGAGCGTATTGTAGAACTTAATGAGCATTTAAAGGTTAATAAGAAAGACCACCATTCAAGGCGCGGGCTTTTAAAAATGGTTGGACAGAGACGTAACTTCCTTGCTTATTTAAAGAAAAAAGACCTTGAAGCATACCGTACACTTATCGGAAAATTAGGTTTAAGGGATGTTATTAAATAATTTCTAAAGTTCCATGTAATGCGGGCAGGCTTATAAGGCCTGCCTTTTAATAATATTTACCAGTTTTCTTGTATTGTCTTTTTTGAGTTTATATGTGTTATAACCATCTGTTATTTAATGCCATACATCTTATACATTTCTTCCATATCATACATAAATAAATTTTTTAATCCAGGATGTGTTGTTTCAAGCTTTATTATACGCCCTGTAAATGTGCGTATCCAGGGCAGCATTTCATTAGCATCAAATACTTGTGTTGTGTATGTAAAAGTATTTGGGCCAGTTTGTGAAACATTGCCTCCTTTGCCTTCCCTGTAAAGCCTTTTAAGTACAAATGGCTCTTTTTCTGTATCAATATATAATACAAGTTCAAGGCTGTGCATATGTAGATTTGTTTTATTCTGGAATGACACGCCCCATGCCTTGTCCTGGTTGTCTGAAAGCTGTTTTCTGGCTTTGTCATAGACGGGTGATACACCTCCTGGCTGTATCTTTTTAATATAATCCATGCGCAGGCAGAAAAACCTCTTTGAATTTGTATTGTAAGTACAAAGGTAACGCCGGCCAGTGCGTGTGCTTGTAAAAATCCTCATAGGAAGTATGGTAATTACCTGCTGGCGGCTGTTCCTGCTGCTTTTCAGGTGTATTGTTACATACTGCCTGCCATGCATTGCAGATAAAAGCCCAAGCAGGATTTCATCTTCAAGTGTATGTACAAAAAAGCAATGTTTAACATGGAAAATGGTATTTTTGGCAGATATTGTATCTAAAATAGTATCACCAATAATTCCCAGCGGCGATACCATTTTATAAAAGCATAAGGCGTCAGCCGCAGGCTTAAAGCCATTAAACAATTCATTAAAAGAAGGATTTTTCTTATAAATAACCTGTTTTTTTGATTTTGTCTTGTCAAGAAGGCCTTCTTTTACATATTCATTACATTTGCGGCGTACAAGCTGCACATCAGACAGAAAACCATATTTATCAAGCATCAAGTCAGTAATTTCTTCTGCTGTTTTTCCAATAGAGCCGTCCAGACAGCCTGGCAGGTAAAAGTGAAGCATTATATCATTAGTTGTAAAGCTTTTGGTTTTCCAGGCACGGTACAGGGGGTTAGTGTCAAGAAGACGGCTGTCCATAACAAGTGAAATATTTTTTCCTTTTTGTGTATAATTTGTATGGATATATTTCCAGAGCCAGCTTTCAATGCGCCTGCGTTCATTGTCATATGTCCGTCTGCTTTTATCTGTAAAGTCATCCCTTGTTTTAAAACCGTATACAAAAAAATCATGTATATATTCACGGCTTCTGGCAAATGATTTAATTAATTCTTTAAATTCTGACATGGTTTTACTCCCTGGAAATTTGTATTAGTTATAA
This sequence comes from uncultured Lachnospiraceae bacterium, assembly GCA_910579085.1. GTDB lineage: Bacteria > Bacillota > Clostridia > Lachnospirales > Lachnospiraceae > Butyribacter. The sequence goes on from CAJTRU010000021.1 coordinate 39,141, forward strand.
TAAAGTATAACACAGTGCGCAACTTTTTTGAAATGATTAATGGCATAAAATGGTATATATTAATTGCAGGCAAAGGAAATCCACAGGACAGAAGCAAAAGCCATGTTATTGATGGAGAAGGCAGTTTGCCAAAGCTGCCATCAGCAAACATTACATTGGTTCAATACAGGTTCGAATCCTGCCGTGACATGGATTTACAGATGCTGCCAGGTATACATATACTACGCAGTTTGTTAAAACTGCTTACAGCAATATACTTTTAAATGACAACTTCCAATTGTTAATTAAGGGTATATGTACCACCAGCGGCTGGCGGCTGTTAACTGTTTCCTTGGCCTGTAAAACCCCTGCTGTGGTAGCTCAGCAAGGTAGAGCACCTTAAAATAAAGGCTTGTGAAAGTCTTTTACAGCAATTTTATTGCAGAGCACATTAAGTGTGGTTGTCACAGGTTCGATTCCTGTCCCGGCAGGGGGAATGGAAGGGTGGCCAAATGGTAAAGGCGCATATAAGATTATATTAAGTGGCTTGCCAAAGCCATTCACAGCAATTTATTTGATAATCCAAGAGGGATATGTATTTGTGTGTTCGAATCACACCCCTTCCATTAACATTGCCAGCAGCTTCTGGAACAGTCATGTAAAGGCAGTGTAACAGTAAATTATGCAGAAAGCAGAAATGGGGAATTATTATGAGTTTTATGGATAATCTTAAAAATGTGCTGCTTGAACGTAAAGCAGTTACAGAAAACGGGGCATTAGGATATGCATCAACAGGGAAAGCGCTTGTTGATTTAAATTTTGCTGTAGCTTCCCTGCGTAATGAAAGTGAAGAAGAAATTATTAAAAAGTTTATTAAGGCATATTATGAAGATAAAGTGCTTGCAATGCAGTGGCTGTTCTTTTTAAGGGATATACGTGGTGGTCTTGGGGAAAGGCGTTCTTTCCGTATAATTTTTAATTACCTGGCTTCTGGTGAAAGAAAAATGATGAAAAGGCTTTTACCGCTTGTTGCAGAGTATGGGCGTTTTGATGATTTGCTCTGTCTTCTGGGAACTCCAATGGAAGAGGATGTATTAGGGATTATTAAGAAACAGCTTAATTCAGATATGGAAGCAATGCTTAAGAAGGGGCAGGTTTCACTTTGTGCAAAATGGCTTCCTAGTATTAATGCATCAAGTGAAGAAACAAGAAATAATGCTAAAAAAGTTGCAGGGTATTTTGGCATAACTGCTAAGGAATACCGCCAGATGCTGGCAGGGTTAAGGGAATACCTTAAGATTACAGAGGTGCTGGCAAGTTCAGGGCGGTGGGATGGTATTGTATATGAACATGTGCCATCTAATGCTAACATGCTTTACCGCAATGCGTTTATTAAACATGACAAAGAGCGCAGGCAGGCTTATCTTGAAAGCCTTGTAAAAGATAAGGCAAAGATTAATGCTGGAACACTTATGCCACATGAGATAGTGCTGTCATATACAGTAATGCAGTCAAGGTGGAGTTTAAGTATGGGTGCTTATGATGAAACACTGGAGCTTCTCTGGAAAAACCTTGATGATACTGTAAAAAGTGCAGGCAATGTACTTTGTGTTGTTGATGGCTCAGGAAGCATGACATGCAATGTAGGCAACAGCCGGCTTACTGCATTACATGTGTCTAATGCGCTTGGAATATATTTTGCAGAAAGGCTTGAAGGCCCATATAAAGACCGTTTTATTACATTTTCAAGCAAGCCGGAATATGTGGATTTAAGCAGTTGTAATTCATTAAAAGAAAAACTTGAACTGGCATTTTTACATGATGACTGTACAAATACAAATATAAAGTCAACATTTGACCTGGTATTACAGACAGCTATAGAGAATAACCTGTCACAGGAGGAACTGCCTGGTACAATACTTATAATATCTGATATGGAATTTGACTATGCAGTTACATGTAAAGACAAGGAAACTCTTTTTGAAAATATACATAAGCAGTTCAAGGAACATGGATATAAACTTCCAAGGCTCGTTTTCTGGAATTGTAACAGCAGGACAGGTACTATCCCTGTAAAAGTAAATGAACTTGGTGTGGGGCTTGTCAGCGGATTTTCAGTTAATGTGTGCAAAATGGTGCTTAGTGGCAATCTTGACCCATTTGCATGTTTAAAGGAACAGCTTGATAGTAAAAGATATGAGCCGGTCAGGGCAGCAGTACAAGGTGCATGAATAGTACAATAAAAACCATCTCCAGCCTGGCAAAATATTAATATTTTGTTGAAATCTGGTTTTATTTCCAGTATAATATTGTATAAGCATTAAAGTGTGAATTCTGCTACAGGATTCACACTATTTGCATGTCTATATAAATATTACCAGGAGGCAGTTCCAGAATATTTTAGCATTGCAAAAGAATATAATGTTTTTCATAATTATTTTAGCAGCCAGGGATGGAATGGGGGATTTATATGAAACGGGAAAAAGAAAAAAATGTAAAAACAGGAAAAACCATGCGGAAGGGAGCCGGGGTAACATTTAAGCTTGCATCAGCCATTATTGTAACTGTAGTAATACTGGTATCAGCATTGCTGGAGCTGGTTTATATACAGATGTCCAGTGCGCTGCTTGAAAAAAGCAGTGATTTAATCCAGACAACTACGGGTAAAACCATACAGGAAACAAGGAGCTGGATGAACAGGACGCTTACTATGCTGGAAATGCAGCGGGATACAATAGAATATGAAAATATGGACATACACAGTATGAAAAGATATATACGCCATACTGCTGGCCAGAATGAAGCATATCCTACAGGGCTGTATGTGGCACTGGCAGATGGCTCATTGTACCATTCTTCTTTTGTGCCAGGACCAGATTATGACGCTTTATCAAAAAAATGGTACCAGGATGGCATACAGTCTGAGGATTTTATTCTTGGAGATACATATATTGACGAAGACAGCCAGGCCTATGTGGTAGGGGCTTCGGGAATACTAAAGGATGCGGATGGCGGTGTACGTGGTGTTGCGGCAGCAGATGTATCCCTTAATTCTATTTCTGATATTGTAAGTGGCATAAAGCTTGAAGAAACAGGTGGTATTTTTCTTGTAGACACCAGGACAGATACAATTATTGGCCACCATAACCAGGAAATGACTGGCAAGGAACTTGTAAACACTGGCAATGGCATGTATGATTATGTTGCAGAACAGATAAAAAAGGGGAACAGGGAACTTTCAGTATATGATGATACATATATCCAGGTAGCTGATGTTCCTGGCTGTGACTGGGCAGCAGTTGCTTATGTATCACGTACAGAGGTGCTGCATGAACTTATTGAATTAACGAAGTATATGTCTGAAGTAATGCTATTTTCAATAATATTATTAATCCTTTTGGTGGTTTTCCTTGTAAAGCGTATTATTGGCAGGCCAGTAAAAGAATTAAGCCATGTGGCCACGCAGATTGCAGAGGGCAGGCTTGAACAGGAAATACATTACCATTCCAGGGATGAACTGGGTGTGCTTGCACATAATTTTAACCAGGTTACAATACGTTTACGCGGATATATAAAGTATATTAATGAAATTTCAGAAAAACTTATGGACATTGCTTCAGGAAACCTGGCTTTTACGCTGGAAAGTGATTATCATGGTGAATTTGAAAAAATTAAAACCTCACTTGAAAAAATTTCTTATTCACTAAATAATATTATTGGGCAGCTTAATAATACTTCCATGGAAGTTGCGGCTGGCGCAGAGCAGATTTCCAATGGTGCTATGGCATTGTCACAAGGTTCAATAGAACAGGCGGCTTCAGTGGAAACACTGGCAGGACATATAAGCCTTATGTCTGGCAGTGTAAGTGAAACTGCCAGAAATGCGCAGGCTGCAAGCAATATTTCACAGGAAGTCAGGAACAGCCTTTTAGAAAGCAATAATAAAATGCAGCATATGACAACGGTAATACAGAAAGCATGTGATAAATCCAGTGAAATCCACCATATTGTAAGGACAATTGAAGATATCGCATTCCAGACAAATATACTTGCATTAAATGCTTCAGTAGAAGCCTCACGTGCTGGTGATGCTGGAAAAGGCTTTGCAGTAGTTGCAGGTGAAGTAAGGATGCTGGCGGCGAAGTCATCTGAGGCGGCACAGGAAACATCCAATCTTCTGGGAGAAACAGTAATTTCTATGGAAGAGGGCATGAATGAGGCAAAAAGCGCTACAAATTCCATTCTGGAATTAGTAGAACAGGCTAGCGAAATGGACGGGCTTGTATGCCACATTGCAGATAATACAAAAAAGCAGGCTGGTGATGCAGCAGAAATTAAACTTGGAATAGAGCAGATTTCAAGTGTTGTCCAAACCAATGCATCAACAGCAGAAAAAAGTGCTGCTGCAAGTGAAGAATTGTCTGGCCAGGCAGAAATGCTTAAAAATATGGTAGGCAGGTTCAAGTTAAAGAATTAAATACAGCAAGCTATAATATATGATTTAAAAAGACGGGAGTTCTTATGCCAGGAACTCCCGTTTTTTATTTATCTTTTATATTTATATATAATTAAATTATCATTAAATTATCTCTTATTGCTGTTTCTCCATATTTTAAGTTTTTCTGCTTCTGCAATAAGGCTGTCCCTGAAATCAGGATGTGCAACTGAAATAACTGCTTCTGCTTTCTGCCATGATGAAAGCCCTTTTAAGTTTACTATGCCGTATTCTGTTACGAAATAGTGTACATTGGCACGTGTGTCAGTAACAATAGAACCATTACTTAATGTAGGTTTAATACGGGACTGTACTGTGCCATCTTTTGTTGTAAATGTTGAAGACATGCAGATAAAGCTTTTACCACCATTTGAAAGGTAAGCGCCAAGTACAAAGTCAAGCTGGCCGCCAGCACCACTTATCTGTTTTGTGCCTGCTGATTCCGCATTTACCTGTCCATAAAGGTCTATATCTACAGCATTATTTATGGACATAAAGTTGTCATGTGCAGAAATGGAACGTATATCATTTGTATAACTTACAGGTGCACTCATACACTCTGGGTTGTCATTAACATAGTCATACAGTTTCTTTGTACCTGCACCAAAAGCATATACCTGGCGTCCTTTATCAATGCCTTTTCTTGTACCTGTGATTTTGCCAGCCTTTGCGATATCAACAAATGCGTCAACATACATTTCTGTGTGTACCCCAAGGTCTTTTAAGTCAGACTTTGCAATAAGTGAACCAACAGCATTTGGCATACCGCCGATACCAAGCTGGAGGCATGCACCATCAGGAATTTCATTAACAATATATTTTGCAACAGCTTCATCAACAGGTGTTGCAGCACCACCACCTCCAAGTTCATCTATTGCAGGGTTATCCCCTTCAACTATCATGGCGACATCATTAATATGTACGCCTTCACCAAACCCGCCAAGGCATCTTGGCATGTTCTGGTTTACTTCTACAATTATAATGTCAGCCACTTTACAACATGCTTCCATATGTGAAGCATTAGGCCCGAAATTAAAGAAGCCGTGGTTATCCATAGGTGCAACCTGGAACATAGCTACACGTGGAGGGGTGCTTGATTCGTAGTAATATCTTGGAAGCTCACTGTAACGTATAGGGCTGTAGAAAGAAAATCCCTGTGCAATAGCTTTTCTTTCAATGCCGCCCATATGCCATGAATTCCATGCAAAGTGCTCTGCTGGATTATCAATTTTATAGATTTCTGGCACATGGCACAGAATTCCGCCTCTTATGTTTACATCTGTAAGTTCTGGAAGGCGTTTTGCAAATGCAGCATCAAGTGCTACAGGAGTGCTTACACACCAGCCATAATCTACCCAGTCGCCAGAGTTTATTACCTTTACAGCCTCATCTGCTGTCACCAGCTTTTGTGAATACATTTCTTTAAAATCCATAATTAACCTCCTTAATGCGCCACAGTAATGTGGTGTTTATTTAATCTGTCTTAAAAAATAAAGTGGTTGTCCCAGAAATGTTATTGGTATTCCTGGTATAATTTATTATATATAAAATACCATGATTTAGACGTGTGCGTCAATCTCAAATTAAACGAAGGGAGCAAATAATCCCAATTATTATTGACGGTTTTATCCACTTTGTATATAATGTATATAAAATAAATTTTGATGGAGGTGATAAAATGACATTGTTCTTTGTTGTATTTATAGTGTTTGTTGTACAGGGAATATTCTGGGGAACTATTACAAACAATGTTATGCGGGACAAGGGCTATTATGATGGCTGGTTCTGGAGGGGCTTTTTTTTCAGTGGGGCAGCTTTTGCAGCAGCATTGTCAAAACCATATAAGAATATATACCAGGAAGATATGTTTTTAGGGAAAATGCATGGGAAAGACATATTAAAAAACAGTGGCTGGGAGTGCCAGTTCTGCCATTCTTTGAATGAAGGCATTGTTTCTACATGTGGCTGTGGTAAAAGCAGGGAAGAGAGCATAAAATATAATAAGCAGCAAAGTACAGGCCTTCCAGAACAAAATATAATTTCATTGTTAAAGGAGTATAAAGAGCTTATGGATAATGGTATTATTACACAGGAAGAATTTGATACAAAGAAAATAGAACTCCTTAAAAATAATGGATAATGGAATTTCCAAAAGCACCCAGTTTTGTGTATTTTTGATAAATTTTGTTAAAAAATCTCAAATTATGTATAGAATATGTGAAAAAACCTTGCCATTTTTGCAGATTTGATATATGATATTTAGGAAGATTGCCTAAAGTATATAATAACGTTACAGCCGGTCTGCCAGAAGCAATCCGGCAGGGGGCAGTAACACCAGAATCTGTACCAGAAACATAGAAAAGTACAGGTTACAGATTACTTATGCTGTCGGAATTCAATTATAAGGAGGAATTAAGTATTATGGCAAAGAAAGTAGTTATAGCGGGCGCATGCCGTACTGCAATTGGTAAAATGGGTGGAGGATTAAGTAAAACTCCGGCTCCTGTCCTGGGCTCTATAGTTATTGAGGAAGCTCTTAAGAGAGCTGGTGTACCAAAGGACAAGGTTGACCATGTATATATGGGTTGTGTTATACAGGCAGGCCTTGGACAGAACGTTGCACGCCAGTCTTCCATTAAAGCAGGACTGCCAATTGAAACCCCAGCAGTTACAGTGAACGTTGTTTGTGGTTCAGGACTTAATTGTGTAAACATGGCTGCACAGATGATACAGGCAGGAGATGCTGATATCGTTGTAGCAGGCGGTATGGAAAATATGTCTATGGCTCCATATGCAATGATGCAGGGCCGCTATGGTTACCGTATGAACAATGGCAAATTAGTGGATACAATGGTTAATGACGCATTATGGGATGCATTTAACCAGTACCACATGATGATTACAGCAGAAAATGTTGCAGAGAAGTGGGGGCTTACACGTGAAGAGCTCGACGAATTTGCTGCAAACAGCCAGCAGAAATGTGAAGCTGCTATTAATGCAGGCAAGTTCGATGATGAAATCGTTCCTGTACAGACAGGTGTTGACAGAAAGACAAAAGAACCTGTTATGTTTACAAAGGATGAAGGCCCACGTCCTGGAACTACTGCTGAAGGCTTAAGCAATTTAAAATGCTGCTCTGGCAAAGAAGGCGGTGTTGTTACAGCAGGTAATGCATCAGGCATTAATGATGGCGCTGCTGCAGTTGTTGTTATGAGCGAAGAGAAAGCAAAAGAACTTGGTGTTACACCAATGGCTACATTTGTAGCAGGTGCACTTGGCGGCGTTGACCCTTCAATTATGGGTGTAGGCCCTGTTGCTTCTACAAGGAAGGTACTTGAAAAGACAGGCCTGTCAATTAATGATTTTGACCTTATTGAAGCAAACGAAGCTTTCGCTGCACAGTCTGTTGCAGTTGGTAAAGACCTTGGATTTGACCTTAGCAAATTAAATGTAAATGGTGGTGCTATTGCACTTGGACATCCTGTAGGCGCTTCAGGCTGCCGTATTCTTGTTACTCTTCTCCATGAGATGCAGAAAACAGGAGCAAACAGGGGTCTTGCAACACTTTGTATCGGTGGCGGCATGGGCTGCTCAACAGTTGTTGAGAAATACTAATCCGTTACTAGCGCTTTATAAGTGTAAAATTTATGCACCATAGCAGGATACAGGCGGAGTGCCTGTAACTCCATATGGTGCAGGCTTAATAAGCCTGGATTATAAAATATAAAGGTTATAAAGGAGTAATTATAATGGAATTCATTTTATATGAAGTTAAAGACATGGTTGCAACAATTACGATTAACCGTCCAAAGGCTTTAAATGCATTAAACAGCCAGGTTCTTGAAGAGCTTGATGCTGCACTTGATGCAGTTGATTTAAATACAGTAAGATGCCTTATACTTACAGGTGCAGGGGACAAGTCATTTGTTGCAGGTGCAGATATAGGGGAGATGAGTACACTGACTAAAGCTGAAGGTGAAGCTTTTGGCAAGAAGGGTAATGATGTATTCCGCAAGCTTGAAACATTCCCAATCCCTGTAATTGCAGCAATTAACGGTTTTGCACTTGGTGGCGGCTGTGAAATTTCGATGAGCTGTGATATACGTATCTGCTCAGAGAATGCAATATTTGGCCAGCCAGAAGCAGGACTTGGAATTACACCAGGTTTCGGCGGGACACAGAGGCTTGCAAGGCTTGTAAGTCCTGGAATGGCTAAACAGCTTATCTATTCTGCAAGAAATATTAAAGCAGATGAAGCATACCGCATTGGCCTTGTTAATGCAGTATATCCTGCTGAAGAGCTTATACCACAGGCTGAAAAGCTTGCTTCATCAATTGCAATGAATGCCCCTATCGCAGTACGTAACTGCAAGAAGGCTATTAATGACGGCCTCCAGACAGATATGGACAGTGCACTTGTAATAGAGGAGAAACTTTTTGGTGACTGTTTTGAGACAGAAGACCAGAAAGCCGGAATGGGCAACTTCCTTGAAAAAGACAAGGAAAAGAAATTAAAAGTAGTTCCATTTAAGAACTGCTAATTATAAATTAACAGATTTAATAAAGCCGGTATACATAGAAATGTATGGACAGCATGTAAACGTGTAATAGTAATATAAGCAATACATGTAAATTGTCTTGTTCTTTTATGCCACGGGGCAGGAAAGAACGAACAAATAAATATATGGAGGTTATAAAATGAAAGTTGGAGTAATTGGCGCAGGTACAATGGGTTCAGGCATTGCACAGGCATTTGCACAGACAGAGGGATACGAAGTTTATTTATGTGATATCAACGAAGAGTTTGCTGCAAATGGTAAAAACAAAATTGCTAAGGGATTTGAAAAGAGAATTGCAAAAGGCAAGATGGAGCAGTCTGCTGCTGACGCTATTCTTGCAAAGATTACAACTGGTACAAAAGAGATTTGTACAGACTGTGATTTAATTGTTGAAGCTGCACTTGAAGTTATGGATATCAAGAAGCAGACATTTAAGGAGTTAGAAGAAATCTGCAAGAATGAAAACTGCATTTTTGCAACAAATACATCATCACTTTCAGTTACAGAAATTGGTGCTGGAATAAACAGGCCTGTAATTGGAATGCACTTCTTCAATCCAGCTCCTGTAATGAAGCTTATTGAAGTAATCCGTGGAGAGAACACTACTGATGAAGTAAATGATAAAGTAATTGAAATTTCAAAGGCAATCGGCAAGACTCCTGTAGAAGTTAAAGAAGCTCCTGGCTTTGTAGTAAACAGGATTCTTATTCCAATGATTAATGAAGCTGTAGGCATTTATGCAGAAGGAATTGCTTCTGTAGAAGGTATTGACACAGCTATGAAACTTGGTGCAAACCATCCAATGGGACCTCTTGCTTTAGGTGATTTAGTTGGTCTTGATATCTGCCTTGCTATTATGGATGTCCTTTATAATGAAACAGGGGATTCAAAATACCGTGCACACACACTTCTTAGGAAGATGGTACGTGCTGGCAAACTTGGCATGAAGACAGGCATTGGTTTCTATGATTACAGAAAATAATTGAGAATAATAATGTTTCTGGCAGGATTGTGGCATAAACTGGCAGTTCCTGGTGTAGCAATAAAAATGGTAACAGGACTGCCTGCCACTGTCCCGCTGGCATCATCTGCCATGCCATATATGGCACGGCTTATAATGGAATATATAAGGATACTGGACAGCCAGTATAAATTTATGAAAGGTGGTATAAGAAGGCATGGATTTTACATTAAGTAAAAAGCATGAGATGGCGAGACAGCTTTTCAAAGATTTCGCTGAAACAGAAGTTAAGCCTTTAGCTCAGGAGGTTGACGAAACTGAGCATTTCCCAATGGACACAGTTAAGAAAATGGGAAAATATGGCTTTATGGGTATTCCTGTACCTAAGGAGTATGGCGGACAGGGTTGTGATATCTTAACATATGTAATGTGTGTTGAGGAACTTTCAAAGGTTTGTGCTACAACAGGTGTTGTTGTATCTGCACATACATCACTCTGTGCTGACCCAATCCTTACATATGGTACTGAAGAGCAGAAGAAGAAATATCTTCCTGACCTTGCAAGTGGCAAGAAAATAGGTGCATTCGGGCTTACAGAGCCAGGTGCAGGTACAGATGCCCAGGGCGTACAGACAAAGGCTGTTCTCGATGGCGATGAGTGGGTGCTTAATGGTTCCAAGTGCTTCATCACAAACGGTGAAGTTGCTGATATATACATTGTAATTGCTTATACAGACGTTATTGAAAAGAGAGGAAGGAAAGTTAAATCATTCTCTGCATTTATCGTAGAGAAAGGAACACCTGGCTTCTCATTTGGTACAAAGGAAAAGAAGATGGGTATCCGTGGTTCTGCTACATATGAGCTGATTTTCCAGGATTGCCGTATTCCAAAGGATGCCCTTTTAGGGGCACAGGGAAAAGGTTTCCCTATTGCTATGCATACTCTTGACGGTGGACGTATTGGTATCGCTTCACAGGCTCTCGGAATTGCAGAAGGTGCATTAGAGAGGACAATTGAGTATACAAAGGAAAGAAAGCAGTTTGGCCGTACTATTGCACAGCAGCAGAATACACAGTTCCAGCTTGCTGACATGGCTACAAAGGTAGAAGCTGCAAGACACCTTGTATACAAAGCTGCCATGAAGAAACAGGAATTCGCAGAGGGTGCTAAAGTATCTTATTCTGTAGAAGCTGCTATGGCTAAACTTTATGCTGCGGAAGTTGCAATGGAAGTTACAACAAAGGCAGTACAGTTACATGGTGGTTATGGTTACATCAGGGAGTACGATGTAGAACGTATGATGCGTGATGCCAAGATTACAGAAATCTACGAAGGAACTTCAGAAGTCCAGCGTATGGTAATATCAGGCAGCTTATTAAAATAATTAAAAAGGAGTGGTAAAGCCGTGAAAATAGTAGTATGTATAAAGCAGGTTCCGGATACTAAAGGCGGGGTAAAGTTTAACCCTGATGGTACTTTGGACAGGGGCGCTATGCTTGCGATTATGAACCCTGATGACAAAGCAGGTCTTGAAGCAGCCCTCAGATTAAAAGATGAATATGGTGCAGAGGTTACTGTTGTTACAATGGGTCTTCCAAAAGCAGAAGAAGTTCTCCGTGAAGCTATGGCTATGGGTGCTGACAAAGGAATACTCGTAACTGACAGGGTTTTAGGTGGAGCAGATACATGGGCTACATCTACAACTATCGCTGGTGCACTTAGGAATATTGACTATGATTTAATTATCACTGGCCGTCAGGCTATTGATGGTGATACAGCCCAGGTTGGTCCTCAGATTTCTGAGCATCTTGACCTTCCAGTTATTTCATATGCAAAAGATATCAAAATCGAAGGTGACTATGTAATTGTACAGCGCCAGTATGATGACAGATATCATGTATTAAAGGCTAAGATGCCTTGTCTGGTTACAGCTCTTTCAGAGTTAAATGAGCCACGTTATATGACTCCTGGCGGAATTTTTGATGCTTATGATGCTGATATTACAGTATGGGGCAGGAAAGACCTTAAGGATGTTGACGATTCTAATCTTGGTTTAGCAGGTTCACCTACAAAGATTGCCAAAGCTTCAGATAAGGTAAGAAAAGGAGCAGGTGAAGTTAAAACTGACCTTGATGCGGATGGTGCAGTTTCATATATCATGGGTAAATTAAAAGAGAAACATGTAATCTAAATAGAAAAGGAAAAGTGGTGACTAAAATGGGTTTAGAAGAATATAAGGGTGTCTATGTCTTTGCACAGCAGGTAGACAATGAATTAAGCGGAATTGCTTTTGAATTACTTGGAAAAGCTAAAGAACTTGCAAAAGACCTGAACACAGATGTTACAGCAATGCTTTTAGGTTCTGGCATCAAAGGTCTTGCAGACCAGTTAGCCGAATATGGCGCTGATAAGGTTATCGTTGTTGATGACCCAGAATTAAAAGAATACAGGACAGAGCCTTATGCTCATGCCGTTTCTTCAGTTATAAATGAATATAAGCCTGAAATAGTGCTTGTTGGCGCTACTGCAATCGGAAGGGACTTAGGCCCTAGGGTTTCAGCAAGGGTTGCAACTGGACTTACAGCTGACTGTACTGTACTTGAAATTGGTGATTTCCCACTCAATCCAATTCCAGGACAGGAGCAGAAGCATAACCAGTTATTAATGACACGTCCTGCATTTGGTGGTAACACAATTGCTACAATTGCGTGTCCTGACAACCGTCCACAGATGGCAACAGTACGTCCTGGTGTTATGCAGAAGATTGACCCTGTACAGGGAGCTAAGGCTGAAGTTATAGAGTTTAATCCTGGATTTACACCAGATAACAAATATGTTGAAATCGTGGAAATAGTTAAGGAACTCTCTAATACAGTAGATATTATGGATGCCAAGATACTTGTATCAGGCGGACGTGGTGTTGGAAGCAAAGAGAACTTCCAGATTTTACAGGATTTAGCTGATGTAATCGGTGGTACAGTAAGCTGCTCACGTGCCGTAGTAGATAATGGCTGGATGCCAAAAGAATTACAGGTAGGACAGACAGGTAAAACAGTACGTCCTAATGTATACTTTGCTATTGGTATTTCAGGTGCTATCCAGCACGCAGCAGGTATGGAAGAGTCTGATATTATTGTTGCAATCAACAAAGATGAAACAGCTCCAATTTTTGATATAGCTGATTATGGTGTTGTTGGCGACCTTAACAAGATAGTTCCAAAGCTTACTGAGGAATTAAAAAAGGTTGTAAAATAGGCCTTATATAAAAATATAATTATGCCATGTACATAAAATTGGTTTTATTATGAAAATTAAGGCTTCCAAAGTATACTTTGGAAGCCTTTTAAAAAGTAATTTTTTTGTTATAAAATTATACATATATAGCAGAATTATTTTACTATAATTAGTATAAATATTTATAAGTAAGGATAGTATATATTGTAAAATGTGTATAATGTAAATAATATTGGATGTCGATACTTGTCTTTTTTTGCGGATATGGTATAATACTCTTTACATTATTTAATGTTAATAAGGAGTATACAGGTATGGGAAAAGAGGATAAGGAAATTGACTGGTTAATGGTTATTCCAATAATTTTTTGGATTTTTTGCATGTGTTTATCAGTGGGAAAGATGTTCCAGACTGGTAATAAAATTCATATAATAGATTGGATAGATATTTTTAATAGTAATACATTTTCTACATATATTTCTTTGATAATATGTATGGCGTACCAGTATTTTTCTGTTTATAACAAGAAACGACAGGAAAAGTCAGGTCTTTCTAGAAAATGGATTTCCCTTACTATTCTGTCTACTATTGTATATGGTGCGGTTGCAATTATTAATGCGTGCCGTTATTGCCTGGTAACTACTATTATAATGGCAATTGCATCTACTATTTATGTGATATTATTTTTTAAGTTTATGAAAACTAAAAAATAATTATATCCTGAAAGGAGAACTATTATGTTAAGTAAAGTGCGTGAAGTATTTACAAAAGAGTATAAAAAGGAAACAGATTATATGGAAATAGAGTACAGTATGCTTCACAACTTTAAATTAAAAAACAAAAGTGAAAGTGTTGAAGATAAGATTAAGCGTCTGTCTGATAAAAATTTTGTTTCTGGATTTAAATTGAGTGTGGGTGATTACTAAATGGAAAAAGAAACTTTTAAATATATTTGGAAACAAGGTATTGCAAAATCTGCACAAGATGTATTTGATGGAATTGACCCTGGTTTACGCAAAGAGTATTCAGTTAGTATTGATATTTCTGATGCTATGTGTGAAAGATTATATTACCAATATGATGAAGTCAGATGCTTAGTACGGGAAAAATATTTTGATATTGGTCAAAATGGAGAAAACAGGATTGACGGACACAAGATATGCGCATGTATTACAGCGTCATTATTGAATGTCCGCATGATAAATTATGAAGCAGCAGCTAAAGAAATACCAATGAAAGTTGTTTACGCAAATTATGAAGTGGCTTTTTTATCAGCAATATATGTTATGTATCTTTTTCTTTTATCAGACTTTGAGCGTGATGGAAAGAAAAAATGTTATGATGAACTTAAAAAACAGGCTACGTTTGTATTTCCAGAAACCAATACCGGGCACGATACATATGTACAGGGACGTGTAAAAACATTAGCATTGAATGATTTATGTGGTAATGATTTTGATATCCTTACATATGCTGATATGTTGTTTTGGATTGAATGGTATAATAAGGAACAGATATATAATAAGCTTTTATAGTAATTGTTTACATGCCCTAAGATATGTATTAAAGCATATTTTAGGGTATTTTTGGATTTAGAAACCGTAAAATTAAGTTTGTAAAATACTTTCAAAACTGTAAGTGTATTAAATTTTATCTCCTGTTGTAATATGTTTGTAACATGAAGTAAAGAAATATTATTTAAATTTATAATTGGATTGAAAATTAAACTGCTATATGCTAAAATTAAATTTGGCATATAGCGAGGATTAATAAGTGGTGGCATGTATGATAAAAATTGCAATTTGTGATGATGATATAGAGTTAACTAGCCAGCTTGAAATAATAATAAAAAATTTTGCCAGAAGCCAGAATATACATATAGAAACGAATATATTTTTTAATGGGAAAAGTTTTATGGAATATATAGAAAATCAACATATGTTATATGATTTAATTTTTCTTGATATTGAAATGAAAGGTGCTAGTGGAATGGAGACAGCACGTTGGATACGTGAAAGAAATAAAATTGTAATAATTATTTTTGTAACACATTATACAGAATATGCTATTGAAGCATATGAAGTCCATCCATTCCAGTTTATTGTTAAACCACTAAATGAAGAAAAAGTATGTAGTTATTTTAAACAGGCATATGAAATAATTACAGTAGATGGATTTTATTATGAGTATAAATATAAGAAAGATTATTACAGGGTTTTAATTAATGATATTATGTATTTTGAAAGCAAGATGAGGATAATTTATATATATTTAAAAGATGGAACTAAAAGACAGTATTATGATAAACTGGATTTAATACAAAAAAGCCTGGAAAATACAAAAGCAGACTTTTGGAGAATACATAAGTCAATTTTAGTAAATTCAAGATATATTATTATTAAATCTTTTAATTATATAGAATTGCCAGGTGGAAAAAAATTAAGCATTAGTGAGGCAAGAAGAAAAGAAATAAATGAAATATATATACAAAAGATTGTAAAACATATGGAGAAATAGAACATGTACAGAATACTTGGGATAGCATTTAAAACTTTGCTTGTATCAGGATTTGTATCATTAACAGCAATAGAATATTTTAAAACATTTTTTGAGAAAAAAGATATTAAAAAGTCTTGTTATTTTATCTGGGTGATATATTATGTCTGGCAGCTAATATCAGGTTATTTAATAGAAGGATATCCAATCTGGTGCAGAATGGTCTTAGGCATATTATTCTGTCTTGTTACAAGTTATTATTTTGATGGGTATTGGCTGGCAAAAGTTATTTTTTCAGTTTTACTTGTTGTTTTATGGGTTTTAAATGAACTTCTTATAGGTTCTTTATTTTTAATATTAAAAATACCAATTGAAACAAATATACTTGCAGGAAGTATTTTTTCAAAATTATTACTATTACTTTTTGTAAAGGCATTACAATTATTTTTCTATGATAGCACTATTTATGGGCTTTCCTGGAAAAACAGTTTAATGTTTATGTTTTTGCCTGTTGGAAGCCTGGTAATTGTATATTATATATTTACTACAGGATATATTATTGACCAGCCAGGTGTTGTACTGGTTGCAATTATATGTATATTAATTATAATAGTAATTAATATTATTATATTTACATTGTATGTAAATTTATCAAAAAATATGGAACTTGAGAATAAAAATATGATTTATGAGAAAGAATTTGAATTATTGGATATATATATTAAAGAAAAAGAGGATGCTGCTGCTGAATTCCGCAAAAAGAGGCATGACTTAAAATATCAGATGTTGAAACTGCTTGATTTATTAAATTACAAACAATATGAACAGTTAGAAAAGGATATTGTACAGCTTGCAGAAATAGAACCAATTAAAGATATAAAAATATCTGTTACAGGTAATTCTGTAATTGATGCATTTGTTAATTATAAATATGGAATTGCAAGAAAAAATAAGATTAATTTTAATTTAAATATAGATATTCCGTCCAGCCTTCCATTTGCGGATGGAGATTTATGTGTAATCCTTGGTAATTTGCTGGATAATGCACTAGAAGCAAACTTTCGTAGCAAAGTAGATAATCCTTATATTAATTTGAACATTAAATATGATAGAAACAATATTATAATTATTGTAGAAAATTCATTTGAT
>CAJTRU010000022.1:0-44217 GCA_910579085.1 uncultured Lachnospiraceae bacterium
TGGAACACCAGAAACCCTGCGTCCGTCCACCAACAAAAGATAACTGGAAATTATCTTATATCTACAAGCTTACTGTATAAGATTTTTTTAAATGGATGTGGAAGCACTCAAAAATTAATAGATTATTTTTATTATCTATGGTATACTAACTTTTATAGAAACTACTAGCATTTAAAAAGATTTTATTTCTTTATAAAAATATATGGAGGCATATTATTATGAGTAAAAATATTGTTGTTGCACTTGGCCATAGTGCACTTGGAAAAACTTTCCCAGAGCAGAAGGAAGCTGCTAAAAATGCCGCTTCTGCTATTGCTGATTTAGCCGCCGCAAAGTTTAATATTGTAATTACACACAGCAACGGCCCACAGGTTGGCATGATACATTCTGCAATGACAGAATACAGCCGCCTTGAACCGTCTAATACAGTTGCGCCTATGTCAATATGCAGTGCAATGAGCCAGGGATACATAGGCTATGACCTGCAAAATGAAATAAGGACAGAACTCCTTAACAGGGGAATTTACAAGCCTGTATCAACTATTATCACACAAGTACGCGTTGACCCGTTTGACACAGCGTTTTCATATCCTGATAAGCATATAGGAAGATATATGACTGAAGAAGAGGCAAAAGCAGAGGAAAAGAAAGGCAACCATGTCATTTTTGAAGAAGGCAGGGGATACAGGCGTCTTATTGCTGCGCCACGTCCTATGGAAATATATGAGCTTGATGCTATAAAGACACTTATGGATGCTGGCCAGATAGTAATTGCAGCAGGTGGTGGCGGAATACCTGTATTACAGCAGGGGACACGCCTTAAGGGTGCAAGTGCCGTTATAGAAAAGGATGTTACAAGTGCATGCCTTGCTGAAAAACTGGAAGCAGATATACTGCTGCTGCTTACTGGTGTTGAAAAAGTATGCCTTGGCTTTGGCACACCTGAAGAAAAGCAGCTTGACAGCATGACAGTTGAAGAAGCTACCAGATATATTAGTGAAAACCAGTTCTCTTCTGGTGCAATGCTTCCAAAGGTTGAAGCAGCAGTTTCATTCGCATCTTCTTCACCTGCACGCAAGTCAATTATAACAAGCATTAATACAGCTATTGACGGAATAACAGGCAAAACTGGTACTGTTATAACTGCCAGCTAAACATTACCTGCATATTTTATGGTATCTAAGTAAATTTAATATCCCCTTGTCCTGTCCCTGGCAGCCGCCAAGAGATAGCAAGGGGATAGTCTGTGAAAATAATTATCTTAAATCAATTATCCAGAAAATCTATATCATATCTTGTTCCATTTGAAAATAAAATACCATCTGTAAGCTGTATACGAAGGATACAGGTATTTTCATCATCAAAATTATTATGTCCATTATCAATCCATTCATGGAAAGCTTTTCTTAATTTCCCTGCAATATGTTTATTTTCATCTTTACAAAACCATCCTAAATTCATTCCTTTTCCATGTGCTGTAAACCAGTCACCAGAAATTGCTACACTAGGATTTTCTTCAATTTGTTTCATTTTATTAGAAAGAGCATATGTAATTACATAAAATGCCCCGTCTTGGTAAAAGCCATCAACGTTGCGTACATATGGTTCTCCATCCTTTACAGTTGCTAAAGCAATTATATTATCTTTGCCAAACCGTTCATCCATTATTTCTTTTGTTATAGAATTTAATTTTTCCATTTAAAACTCTTCTGCTATTTTCTATTTGGTTTCCTTTTTATTTCCAGCAGCCTGGTAAAATCGTCAAACAAAGAGGTATCTGACAACTCAAACATCATCCATTTTCCATCATGGTAAGTCTGGGTTTCGTCATAAATTCTTTGGACTTCCTTCCCATAATTTTCTTTGTCCTTTTCAAATTTTAAACGTTCATCTTTCCCTAAAATAATCATAAACCCTGCACAGTTTTCTCTTGCGTATAATGCACATAAAGTTTTACCACCCCGGCGGTATTTATATTCATATGTCCATGCTTTGCCACCTTTATTCCATAAACAGTCCATATCATATTTTTCATCAATTAAAGCACATAATTTATTCCATACCTCATATAAAGATTTCCCAAGCAAAGTTGCCATTTGTTCTGTATCAGGTATTATATCAAGCATAGCCGCCTCCTCTATAAATGCTCAAAAGAAATTAATTTACTAGATTTCTGGTAATTGTAACTGGAATACCATATTTTCGTATAAAGTTTTTGCAATTTTATTTCTATGTTCTGGATGCTTTTCTATAAATTTATCTATTATTCCATAATTGCCCCAGCAATGCATTGGAAATATATAACTGCTTTTTGTATAAGAAAGGAATGTTTCAAGCCCGTTATATGCATAAATACCAAGCCTTGGGTCAAGTGGCACAAATGCTATATCAATATTTATGCCTTTTATCTTCTCTATTTCTTTTATATATTTCTGTTCCATTTTCCTGTTGTATTCTGGTGTTTCTTCTTCCCAAGCCCATATATTCAAATCACCAGCATGGTAATAATTCCTGCCATTATGCCTAAGCAGAAATGCAACGCCCTCATCTGTTGAACGTAGCGTCATTATTTCAAGTTCTTGTCCAGATGCAAGTCTAACAGTTTCTTTAGCATCTTTTTTCATAAGCAGTATATTTCTAAATTCCCCAGGATAAATTTTGTCCTGTGCTGCAATATATTTTGAAAATTCTACAGCCAGTTTTTTATATGGAACACCCTTAGCTAGTACAAATAATATATATGGATATTTGTCTGCCAGGGCGAATATTCCAGGATTAAAGTGGTCTTTGTGCTTATGGCTTACAAATACTACTAATGGCTTGTCCTTGTCCATATCTGGAATTATGCCTGTATAATAGTCAAATAAAAAATATGCACTGCCAGTGTCTAAAAGAAAACCGCTGTGCCCGGTATAAGTTACTTCCATTTCTGTTAATCCTTCTTATTTATATTTCCTTGATAAAAATACAGTACAACCCATGGATACTGTATATACCATTATAATCTTCGTCCCAGAATACATCAAGTAATACTCTTTTATCTTTTAATATAATAGTAAAATAATCCTGTCCATAAAGCGCAAATAACTCCATAATGCCTCTTTTTATGCCACTGGCTTCTGCTTCATACCATTTCCCGCTTCCCACTGGTGATGGCAGCAGCCATCTGCCCGCTGTCTGTATTTCTTCTACTACTTTTTTTAAATGTTTTATATTGTTGCTGTAATTATCTTCTTTTATTATAACTTTCTCTGGCTTTGCATCGTAACTGTTTATTGATTTTAAGATGCTTCTTGCCTTATTAATTATTTCTTTATTGGCTGTATCCTCGTCCGCCATTTTGTAAAAACGTAAATTCTTTAAATTGTTTATTATTATTTTATCTTTTATAGCATATTGTTTAATCCTCATTTGTTCTTTTAACTTAATATCCATCTTTGTAATACCTTTTACAAACACTCCATAAAAAATGTTTTATTTACAGCCAGCAATATAGAATTAACTAAAAATATGTTATATATTTGAAATTTTAATTACTATATATCCATCAATCTCTTGTATAGAACCCTCTGCTGGAAATAGTGGCATATTTTTTACATCTTCACGGTTATTCAACGCTATGCTGGCATCATCTGGAACGTATGCCAGATTTACCCCTATATTCCTTAAAATTCCACTATATGCCATTCTAAGGCAGCCAGGGTCTGACCAGAATTCCCCATATCTTGCATATGAATTTGACATATCCCAGAACTTTGTAACCCTGAACATAGGATTACGGCTTGGACACCCAATAAATAGATAACTTTTATCTGCACTAACCATTTGTTTTCTACATAACTCTGATACAGCTTCATGTACCAGGGTTTCTGAAGAGTTTCTGCCCTCATACATAGTTTCCTGGTCAATAGCTGTCATATAAACGTTTCCATAGAGAATAATAGCTAAAAATACTATATATGCCATCTTAAATTTTTCAAATTTATTTTTATGTAAGTCTTGTTCTTTTATACTATTAACCAAACACAATATAACAGGAAACAAAATTGCCATACCTGCTGTCATTTGTATCATAACACCAGCTTTTGTGGCCAAAAACAAACTTATGTTACATGCCATTGGAATTACACTAGAAGCCAATATAAGTAACACTGTCTTTACAATGTCTTTTCTAACAAGCATTATTATTTTTGTAACAAGTGCAATAATTACAATTCCACACACCAGATAATAAAATCCTGCTTTCTGGAATATATTATGTTTAATTGAATTTTCAAAAAAATAATTTATAAAAAACTTGTATGATTTTATAATATTCTGTGGAAAACATATAATCATATCACTAACAGAAATATTATCTGCTCCATTGTAAGAAGAAGGAGTTACACCAAATACA
Organism: uncultured Lachnospiraceae bacterium; assembly: GCA_910579085.1. Classification (GTDB taxonomy): domain Bacteria; phylum Bacillota; class Clostridia; order Lachnospirales; family Lachnospiraceae; genus Butyribacter. The sequence continues at coordinate 4,397 of CAJTRU010000022.1, forward strand.
CTTAAATGGAATTGCCATATTAATTTGTAAATAATACATCCTGTTGCCAACGTTAAAAAACTTCCTAAAGTAAAGTGGATTATTCTCTTATTTTCTTCATCTTCTATAACCATTTTAATAAATGTAATTACAAGAATTACACATGTACAGGCAAGATTTGCCTGGTAAGCCCCAAGTCCCAGGGCAATTACCATAGCAGATACCATATTTCCCACTCTGTTCTGTTTTTTTACCAAAATCCATGCTGCAAGTATAGATAAAAGGAAACTGGCACCAAATGTAGGTGACATATAGCGGTATGACAAGTAATTACATACTGTTGTACTTGACATAATAATCATTCCTGCCAGATATCCCGTTTTTTTACCAATCTGGCCAAATATATCAAAAATAAGTATATTTCCAATGATTATTAAAAATAATGCCAGACATGATGTCAATGGTTCAGATGAAATCCCAATACGCAAACGGTCTATATAAAGCCAGAACCACCTGCCTATAGAAAGTTCCCATGTACCTGAAAGCGCATAATTACCACTCCACAAACCATCATAATGGTTGGTAAGCTGGTTTGTTATTAATATGCTATACAGTAATACAGAAAATATAAACTGTACTATTACCATCTTTTTAATCTGGCTGCATTTCCACATATTATCTTTATACCATTTTGATGCTTTGATTAATATATTCATAATTTTCCCTTTTACCATATAGCTTAATTGTTTTAAAACATTTTGATTTTAATGATATAGTTATATATCATAACCATTCCTATATGCTCTTATATAATAAAATGTATTTTTTATATACTATCTTTTATAATATGGCTTCTTTTATACGGCCTGTCATCTGTTCTTCACCCATTACATGGACTATAGCCCATAAATCAGGTGTATTTGCACGGCCTGTTATTGCAATACGCACGATTTCTGCAATATCTGATACATTGCCTTTATACTTCTCTGGTTCGTTTTTATATGCTTTCATATCTGATGCAAAACCAAATTTATCTGCAATATCTTTTAATTTATTAAACCATGCACTGTTATCATCACCGTGGCTGTATGTTGCAAGATATTCATTTAATACTGCTTTTACAGTTTCATTATCAAACCTGAAGCTGTCTTTTTCCTGCTGTCCGTCCTCTTCAAAGTCAAAGAAATAAGAAATAAGCTGGAATACCTGTCTTGCATATATAAAGTCTTTCCTCCTGCGTTTCATCCCAATTCCCATATAAAGCCTTAAAATGCCAAGCATTTTTTCCTTGTCTGCAAACCACATTTTGCATTTTCCTGGCTCATGCTCTTTTGCCCAGTCATACAGGAAATCATACATTTCATATTCGGAAAGTGCTGAAAGTTCATTTTTACAGATATTATGGAGTTTATCTTTATCAAACAGCGCACCAGACTGGCTCATTTTGCTGGTTGAAAATGGGAACTCATTAATATCTTTGTCTGGAAACTTCTCATGCCACTCTTCAAAGTTTGAATTAAGAAGTGTAAGCAGGTAAACTTTCATACAATATGGATGGTATCCGTCTTTCCTGTAGTAATCAAGTGAAAGTTCAGGGTCTTTTCTTTTAGAAAGTTTTCTCTTGCCACCAGTTTCCTCATCAAATTTCATAAGAAGTGCTGTATGCCCATATGATGGCATTTTAAATCCAAGTATATGGAAAAGCTCATAGTGTATTGGCACTGACGCAAGCCATTCGCCGCCACGTATAACCATTGTTGTCCTCATAAGGTGGTCATCTATGGCATGTGCAAAGTGGTACGTCGGGACTCCGTCTTTTTTAAGCAGCACAATATCATGGATATTTTCTGGAAGTTTAACCTCACCCTTAATACTGTCTTTAAATATAATTTCACCATCAGGGCTTCCCTGTGAACGCAGCCTGATAACATATTCCTTGCCAGACTTTATATTTTCCTGTATTTCATCAAATGACAGGCTGCGGCATGTTGCATATTCACCATAGTAGCCTGTAAGGATTTTATCTGCATCCTGCTGCTGCCTTGTCTTTTCAAGCTCTTCCTCTGTACAGAAACATGGATATGCCAGCCCTTTTGTAATAAGGTCTTTAACATAAGCATGGTATATTTCTACCCTCTGTCTCTGGAAATAAGGCCCGTAAACATTATTTCCTGCACTGCCGTCAAAACCTGCCCCTTCGTCAAACTCTATATTAAAATACTTCATTACATTTATAATTGTTTCAACCGCACCTTCAACTTTGCGTTTTTCGTCTGTATCCTCTATCCTCAGATAAAATACACCACCTTTTTTATGGGCAATCCTCTCATCTGCAAGTGCACTATAAAGGTTGCCAAGGTGCATAAAACCTGTAGGGCTTGGTGCCATACGTGTAACTTCTGCCTTTGAAGGGAGTTTTCTGTATGGGTATTTTTCTTCATAAAAATCTGGTGTATTTACTACATCCGGAAACAACAGGTCTGCTAATTTTTTTAAATCTTCACTATTATTTATACTACTATTTATATTATCCATTTTTTCTCCATTCCGCCATACAGGCTGTATTTTTTAAGAAAGAATTTCCAGAAGTTTTTTAAAATATTCTGGTAATGGTGCTTCAAATTCCATATATTTCTTTGTTGAAGGGTGTATAAAGCCAAGCGTCTTTGCATGTAGCGTCTGGCCTTCAAGGTTAAACGGGCATTTTGCCGGGCCATATACATTGTCACCAAGCACAGGGTTCCCAATAGATGCCATATGCACACGTATCTGGTGTGTACGGCCTGTTTCCAGGCAGCATTTAATATAAGTATACCTGTTGTTTAAATTATCAAGTACCTTATAATGTGTTACTGCATCTTTGCCATTCCTGGTATTAACAGCCATTTTCTTCCTGTCAGCGGGATGCCTGCCTATAGCAGCCCTGACAGTCCCCTCTTCCTCTTTTACATGGTTATGTACTATCGCATGGTAAGTCCTTGTAATAGAATGTTCCTTAAGCTGTGCTGCAAGGAAATTGTGTGAAATATCATTTTTACATGCAACTATGACCCCCGTGGTATCCTGGTCAATCCTGTGTACAATTCCAGGGCGCATTATGCCATTTATGCCAGAAAGCGAGTCTTTACAATGGTAAAGCAGCGCATTGACAATAGTGCCTGAATAATGGCCAGGTGCAGGATGTACTACCATACGTTTAGGTTTGTTTATTACTATAATATCACTGTCTTCATAAATAATATCCAGTGGCAGGTTTTCGGGATTTATCTCAAGTTCTGTGGCAGGAACTTCATAAACATGCACAATATCAGAACTTGAAATTTTATAGCTTGCTTTTGCTGTTTTTCCATTTACAAGTATATTGCCATCTTTAACCTGCTTCTGTATATATGAACGTGATTTCTGGGGAAGCACGCTTGCAAGGAAACTGTCAAGCCTCATCCCTGCACTGTCTTCCCTTGCCAGATAATCACTTCCAGGTATATTTTCCATTGTATTCCACCTTCCATATTTACTTCCAGGTACTTACATTGTCCCAATAGCCTTATGCGCGTTTTTTAATCCTGAATATTTCTAAATCTTCATCATTATAATAGAACATTATATAAAATGCCGCTGCAAAAGCTGCTATAACTACATAACAGTCAGCTACATTAAATATTGGGAAATCTATTAATTCAAAATACAGAAAATCAGTAACATAACCATATTTTATCCTGTCATACATATTGCCAGCAGCACCTGAAAGCAGCATTATTAAAATTATGTCCATAGGTATATACCTTTTTGTAAATGGAATTCTTATAAAAGCTGCTGCCACTAAAGCTAATATTATAATGGTTATAGCTAACAATAAAAAGCGCCTGCCCTGCATTATGCCAAAGGCAGCCCCTTTATTTTCAAGATAAAGCAGACGGAACACACCTTTTATAACAGGTATCCCCTCTGTCCCTTTAATGCCTTCTGCAAGGATTTTTGTAATCCTGTCTGCTGCAAAAAGAATTATAAACCCGGTTATTCCAAATAAGTATTTTTTCAAAATGAAATCTCCTGTTATGCTAAAACAGTATTTAATGCCTCAAGCATTTCACTGTCTGTTACATCATTGCATATAACTGCATTGCCCATGCCATTAAGAAGTATAAATTTTATTTTTCCTGCATCCATTTTTTTATCGCTTTTGGAAATGTTTATTATATCTTCTGCTTTTAATCCATCTGCCTTTACTGGAAGTTCTAAGTCCTTAAGCACCTGGCATATACCGTTATATTCTGCCTGGCTTAGCATACCCCGCTTCATTGATATATATGCTGCTGCTGCCATCCCAATAGATACACATTCTCCATGCAGCATTGAAAAATCCTTAAGTTTCTCTATTGCATGTCCAAGTGTATGCCCAAAGTTTAAAACTGCACGTTCCCCTTTTTCTTCTGGGTCATTTTCTACAACAGCACGTTTAATATTGCAGCTTCCTGCAACAATTTCTTCAAGCACAGAAAGGTCACGTGAATTTATTCCACTATAATTATCCTTAATATAGTCCAGATACTTCATATCCCTGATAAGGCCATGTTTTACTACTTCACCAAATCCGGAGTAATACTGTCCGTCTGTCAGTGTAGATAACATTGAAACATTGATATAAACAGCGGATGGCTGGTGGAATGAACCTACCATATTTTTATATCCCCTGAAATCTACACCAGTTTTGCCGCCTATACTGCTGTCAACCATTGCAACAAGTGATGATGGTATCTGTACAACACGTATCCCACGAAGGTATGTTGCAGCAGCAAAACCTGCCATATCCCCTGTAACACCGCCGCCAAGTGCAGCAATTACATCATTTCTGTCAAAATGTTCTTTAATAAGTTTTTCATAAAAATCTTCTATTGTATCAAGGTTTTTTGACTTCTCACCTGCTTCAAATGTATAAGAAACTGCCCTGGCTGTATATTCCCTTGCAATACCCATAACAGTATCCAGATAATAACTTCCAACTGTACTGTCTGTAAGTATGCACAGCTTGCGGTTTTTAAGCCTGAGGCTTTCAAATACAGCAGGAAGCCCGCTAAAATCCTGTTCTATATTTATATTATAAAGAGGTTTGCTATCATAATGTATATTAATTAATCTTCCCATAGTTTTTCTCACTCTTCCAATCCTTTATTCAGTGTCAATAAATGTAAATGGCGTTGGTGCTTCTGGCTCTTTGGCAGCAGAATACTCACTTCCGTCACTGTTCCATGAAAATTTTTCTTTATCATCCTGGTTTATTTCTTCCAGTCCAGGCTGTTCCATATCTATTTGTTCTGTATTATTTGTATTGTTAATATTGTCTTCTTCAGAGTTACTTTCTTCTATATTATCATCTGCATTATTATCTATACTTAATTCTGTAACATGAAGTTTATATGAATCGCTTTCAAGTAAATCCAGTTGCGCTTTTGCAAGCTTCTTTACCTGGTGGCAGTAATGTTCATAATCCTGTACAAGCTTGATTGCATTTATCCTTATGCTGTCAAGTTCATCCTGTGCATGGGACTTTATATCTGATGCCTGTCTTTCTGCATCACTAATAATTAAAGCGGCCTTTTCTTCTGCCTCCCTGATGGCAGCACCTGCCTTTATCTCTGTTTCCCTCTCCAGGGATTCTGCCTTTATTTCAGCTTCCCTTATAATCTGTCCTGATTTTTCTTCTGCTTCCCTGATAGCACATTCTTTTTCTGCTTTCATTCCGTCTGCTTCTGCTTTTATGTCTTTTATAATTAAATCTGCTTTTTCCTGGGCATCTTTAATAATTTTATCTGCCTGTTCCTTTGCAGCCTCCTGCGTTTCTGTTGAGGTTTTTTCTGCAAGTATAAGCGCTTTCTGCAAGGTATTTTCCATCTGTTTATAATATTGTATGCCTTCGCTTAATGAAGTTATCTTTTCCTTTAATGTGCGGTTTTCCCGAAAAAGAGTCTCATAGCTGTCAAGTATGGAAGCCAGAAACTCTTCAGTATCTTTTTTATTATATCCGCTCATGGATGTTTTAAGTGTATGGTTCTGTATATCAATAGGTGTAAGCATAATTAAATTACCTCCTCTTATATGTATTGTTTAACCGTTATATGATAACGTCCTTTCTTCGTTACGGACTGGGATACCTCAATCCTGTATTTTCCATATCCCCTTATAGAAATAATATCCCCATCACATATGTTTTTAGAACTTCCTGTACACATACGCCCGTTTAAAAAGACATTTCCTTCTTTTATCAATGCAAGGCTGCCAGAGCGTGATATCCTGGCGGCTGTTGCTGCAACTGCATCAAGGCGCAGTGAAGGAACACTCCCTTGTATGTCTTTATACTCCTGTATAAGTGCAAGCCCTGCACCATCTATAGTTTCTGTATGGACTGACGTATGCCGTACTTTTGTTATATCCATTAAAAGTGGTGCTTTGTCTTTACAACAGAATATGTAGCCTGTGACTGCACCATTTTCTTCTTTCTTTACAATAATATCCCCAATCTGGCTTCTTTCAATACCCAGGCCCATTGCAGTTCCCAGATAATCCCTGTGTGTAAGTGCATCACAAAACTTATGGTTTGCAGCACTTATCTTTATGCACTCTATTGGAAATTCCCTGTATTCTGGTGTACTGTATAATGCATCTGGCAGAAAACACACCATAACCCTTTCTGCTCCTTTGTACCCGCCATAGGTAACAATATAATTGTCTGCCAGGCTGTGTGGTATCTTCCTGTCATCAAAAACCCTGTACAGCATATTTGTTTCATTCAGGCCTATAAATCCACTATATACAGGTATTCCACGCTTTCCAGCAAGCATGTGCAGGTCATATAAATGGCGGTATATAATCTGTTCTTCCTTTGTTAAATCCATCTTTTACCCCTTCTGCTGCAAAATACCACCAGCACATTTATTATGCATATGCAGTCCTGCTGTCTTAATGTTCCATAATATATGAACATAAACTTCCCAGGTAAAACAGCACTATTAATAATATATATGGACTGATATCTGTCCTGAAACATTTAAGTACAGAATGTTTTACAAGTTTTTGTACAGGTGATAATGCTGGTGCTGCCAGCATGTCCACAAAATATTTAAACCAGCCTGCACCAGGCAGTATATTTTTTAAAAGATATAGTAATACATCTATCTGGAGTACAATAAAAAATATATATAAACAATATGCTATATAATAAAGCATAAATCAGAACTCCTTGTTTAAAGTAGGAATATTTATTACTTCATCACTTGTTGTCACACTTTTAATATAATCTCCTGATATATCAATATTTTTAGGTGAAAATATAAATATAAACCTGGAAACTGAACGCATATTGCCAGCAATAGAATATATACACCCTGATATAAAATCCATAATTCTTTGTGCTTCAACTAAATCCATGCCCTCAAGGTTTACAACAACAGGCTGTCCGTCTAATAAAATCTGGCAGATTTGCTGTGATTCACCAAAATTAGCTGGTTTGACAATATTCACTTCAACATCTGATGAGGCTGGATGTATAGGGACTACTTTGCCAGCAGAAGTACGTGGTGATGATTTTCTTGCATTAAATGAAACTGGCTCATCATAATCACTGCCATAGTCTTTATGTGAATAAGAAGTGCCCTTTTTCTCTTCCCTCTTCTGCTCGCGCTGGATACGCTTTTCCTCACGCTTTAATTCTTTGTCATCATAATCATCATCATAGTCATCATAGAATTCGTCTTCATCATAATCATCTTCATCAGTTAATTTTAAGAAATTCATAAACTTATCTAAGCGGCCAGCCATAATCTCCTCCATTTCTGCGCCAGTCTGGTACTTTAGCTTAGTACCATTATATCGCAATATTCCTTTCGCCAAAAATTGCTGTTCCAACCCTTATATGTGTTGCACCTTCTTCGATTGCAACTTCATAATCATTGGTCATTCCCATTGAAAGAATATTCATGGAAACATTATCAATGTTTTTGCCCGCAATGTCAACAGATAATTCTTTCAAAGTCCTGAATATCATCCGGTTATTTCCGGCATTTTCCACAAAAGGAGCTATAGTCATAAGGCCTTTTACATGTACATGGGGCAGCCTGGCAATATCTTTTACAAGCCCTTCTGCCTCTTCTGTCTTTATGCCGGATTTTGTCTCCTCCTGTGCAACATTGACTTCTACAAGCACATCTGCCTCAAGCCCTTTCTTTACACATTCTGCTTCTATTGCTTCTGCAAGATGGAGTGAATCAACAGAGTGGATAAGTGTTGCACGTCCTAAGACATATTTTATTTTATTGGTCTGTAAATGCCCGATAAAATGCCATTCTATGTTTTTAGGCAGCATATCATATTTTTCCTTCATTTCCTGTGCTTTGTTTTCCCCAAACTGCCTTATGCCATATTCATAAGCCTGTTCAACAAGCCTTACAGGCTTTGTCTTGCTGACTGCAACAAGCGTAACACTTCCATAACTGCGCCCTGCCCTGTCACATGCCGCTTTTACCCTTTCTTCTACTATTGCCAGGTTCTCCTTAACCATTTCTGACTCCTCCTAATAAATAATATCATCCTCATTAATCATATCTGGATTTAAAATTATGTGGTCATATGTTGAAAGCCCAAGTGCTGTATCCTTTGATACAATTGCATATTCACCATTGGAATAAAGCTTTTCAATATGACGGAACTCACAAAAGCCTTTGTTACAGTTATAAACGCCTTCTAAGTCTGCTGTGCTGGAAAGTTTCATGGACTTGACACCATTTTTTGTTCCCTGCACTATTACAGAGCCTGGCTCAAAAAGTGCAGCATCAATATATACTTTCCCTTTTTCTGTCCTGTAATATATACTGGCAGCCTGGAATGTGGTCTCTTTTGTACCATCCTTTTTATATGTCAGTAACATTACACCATTACTGCCATCTTCACCGCCTTTTGTTATAAATTTTTCTGGAATTACATAAAATTGCTTCTTAAGAATAGATGAAACCGGAATTTTCAGCCCGTCAGCATTATTAAATTCTATCTCTATGTCAAGATACCTGTTGTCAAGGTAACGTATCATATATTTGTCAAAATCAAGTTTTGCATAATATTCCGAATCAATTATAAATGTAGAAATATCTGTTACAGTTTCCAGCCCGTCCTTTTTAAATATAACCGGGACTGTAGTTTTGTCACTTACCTTTTTATACTGTTTGTCTGTAAGAGGAAGTACAACAGACCATTTTTCACTGTTAACAATTTTGTAAATGGCATCTCCTGCATTTGCAGAACCTGTACTTCTAAGCTGTGTCCAGTTATCATTCATATTTTCAAAGTCTTTTGCTGAAATACTGTCTATTGACAGTTCCTCAAGCCCGTCTGAACAAAATGAGATAATTCCTGGCTTTTTTGCTTTAACCAGTTCAAGGGAAGAAGTTGATTTCTTTTTCTTCATAACCTTGTCCAGATGTTCTAAAAGGTTTACAGTAGTCATTTTAAGAAGGGTATTGTCTATATTATATTTAAAGTTTGTAACATTGCTGTATAGTGACAAATCAAAATTATTACGGAAATTTGCGATGTCATTTCTTATTTCCCTTGTATCATCACCAGAAAGTGAAATATCTTTTGCTTCAACAGATGAAATATCACCTTCAAACTGGCCAGTTTCATCTATTGAATAAACAACAGTGTTTGCACCAAGTTTTGCCCCTTCACCTACATAGTAGTTTATATAACCCTGTTTCTTTGTTGTAACAAGGGACTCATCCCTTAATACAATGCCTCTTATAATTTCATTATCTGCAATCTGTGTTTCTGTAACTTCGTATATCGAAACATGCTCTTTAGTAAAAGACTGTATAAATAAAAAAAGGAGGCATGCAGCAAAAATTATTAAAACTGTACCTGCAAAAAAATGCGGACGTTTTTTCATTTTTACAACTTTCTTCTTTTGCCTGCGTGCTGCCAAAACAAATCCTCCTTCCAGGAACAAAACATCTAACAGATGCAGTCCAGCAAATATAACTTTTTTATTATAGACCTAATGAAAAACTTTGTCCAGCCCATATCACTTTATACATTTTTTAATTATGTGTTCCAGTTAATATTATTACACGCCAGGAAAACATGCCACAAACATAGATTTTGCATACATCAGGTGCAGAAGCGTAATAAAAACATTTTTGCATAAATTAAACATTTTGGGAAATACTCTGTACTGTAGTATACCAAAAATACAAAGCAGCTCTGGCACTGCTTTTAATATCAAAAGGAGGAGTTTGCATGAAAGTTATTGATTATATCCTGCTGACACTGGTAATTATTGGTGCTATTAACTGGGGGCTTATTGGCTTTTTAAACTTTGACCTTGTACGTGTTGTATTTGGTGACATGTCACTATTTTCCAGAATAATATATGCAGCCGTTGGTATTGGCGGCCTGTACGCAATAAGTTATTATGGGCGTATCCATACAGCAAGTGAATAAAGCATGTGCATAAGCCTTATGGCATCAGAACCAGGAGGGGTAAACCTATATGGTTTACTCCTTTTTGCTTTTATTCCCGCCCTCCATTGAAAGAAGATAATTCATCTGGTCATAAAGGCTGTATACATCACTTGCATGCATAACAGCAGAAATATAGCTGTTTCCATCTGCACCTGTTGAATGTAATATCAGGTTTGAACCTGCCATCTGTGTCGTGCCTGTCTTGCCTCCTGTTACTTTTACCCCTTCTGGTGCAGTTTCTGAATTAATCTTATATTTTACAGTAGATATGAAATCCATTTCCTTTTTCTGTCCACTGGCGTCTTTATATTTTACTTTAACGCTTCCCTTATTTATAATATCAGTAAACTTTGGATAGTCTGAAATAAGCTTGTTAAAAACAAGGTATAAATCATATGTTGTTGTGTAATGGTTATCATCATGCAGCCCATGTGGATTTGTAAAATGGCTTCCAACAGCACCAAGTTCTTCCATTTCCTTGTTCATAAGCTTTGCAAATTTACTTGTACTTCCTGATATATGTTCTGCAACCGCTATGCCTGCATCATTGCCAGAATAAACCATTAGCGCATAAAGCAGTTTTTCAAATTTTACTTTGTCCCCTTCATTAAATCCACATAGCTTTGCACCATATTCAGTTATATGCGATGCTTCATAACTTATAGTTACAATATCATCAAGATTTCCATATTTAAGCGCAACAAGCGCTGTTACAATTTTAGTAACACTTGCTGGATACAGTTTTTCATAAATATTACTTGCATAAACCACTTCATTCTTTGTGGCATTTACAAGAAGAACAGAGCCAGCCTGCACGCTATTGTTGCTATTATCCTGTCTGCCTGCTGGTATAACACATACATCTTCTGAAAGGTAATCCTGGCAATACCAGTTTTCACCTGACGGCATACCAGCTAAAGGCATTACCATCCCGCCACTATCCAGGAAATTTTCCTTATCCTTGCCACATCCTGCTGCCAGAACAATAAATGCAGCAGATACGGCAGCAAGTAAACTGGCGCTTATGGTTTTTCTCTTTGTATTAGTTATTTTATAATTATGCATATTTATTAAAAAATTACTCCTGCATGCCTGCCAGAACCCTGGATTTATTCTTCCTGGGTCTGTTCTTTCCTTAAAACTTCACGCCATTCAAGGTCTCCCCTGTCAAGTGCCTTAACAAGCAGTTCTGCGGTTGCAAGGTTTGTAGCAAATGGTATATTATATGTGTCGCAAAGATGGATTGAATTATTTACATCAGGCTCATGTGGTTTAGAAGACAATGGGTCCCTTAAAAATATAACCATGTCTATCTGGTTATGTTCTATCTGTGACGCAAGCTGCTGCTCCCCGCCAAGATGTCCTGCCAGGTACTTATGGATTGTGAGGTTTGTAACCTCCTCAATAAGCCTTCCTGTTGTCCCTGTTGCATAAATATCATGTTTGCTTAAAATACCCCTGTACGCTATGCAGAAATTCTGCATAAGGCTTTTCTTGGCATCATGTGCTACTAATCCTATATTCATCTTTTATCACCCCTCTGGTTATTAATAAGAAACTTTTATATCCTTCCCCTTAAATTTTATTATATACAGCAGTATATCCCATAATAATATGCTGTATATGCCAAAATATTGTTTATAATTCTAAATCCATATCTATGTCTTTTGAATTATCACTTCCAAATGCATTACGCATTGTAAAACCTGAATTACTAGTTTTTGCTGGCTGTATGCCTATATTCAGGACAAATCCTATTCCTATCATGGAAGACAGCATCGAACTTAAGCCGTTGCTTAAAAACGGAAGAGGCAGTCCTGTATTTGGGAAAATCCTTGTTGCTACACATATATTGGCAAATACCTGGAACATAAACATTGCTGCTACTCCAAGTGCAATCATGCTTCCAAGGAAATCCTGTGCCTTTTTTGCAACTGAAAAACATTTAAAAATTATTATTGCAAAGAGCATTAAAATCAGGCAGCAGCCTAAAAATCCAAACTCTTCCCCAACAACAGACCATATAAAATCGCTTTCATTAATTGGCACTGAATTATATGAACGTACTGCCCCCTCAGCACCACCATCCTGGATAAACTTCCCATACAGTTTTCCAGAAGCAATTGCACGTATACACAAATTCTGCTGCAGGTTTAAATCATCAGCAGACGGGTCATCAGGATGAAGCCACGCATATACACGCCTATACTGGTAGCCTTTAAGTATAATATTGCCCGGCTGCTGTATATACCAGAACAGTACAACACCAGCTGGTATGCCAAGGGATATTATTGGTACTAATATTTTATAAGCTGTGCCTGCTGCAAATACCAGCACAACAGTAATAAATACGGCAACAAGGCTTGATGAAAGGTCTGGCTGTATAAGGATAACTGCAACAGGCACCATTGCTACTATTACAGCTATAAATAATGTACTAACCCTGTCTGTCTTACTTTTAAGCTTTGTATACAGAGTTGCAAGCGTAAGTATTAATATTATCTTCATAAGCTCTGTAGGCTGGAGCGTAATTGGGCCAAGTTTTACCCATCTGTATACGTCAGTATTGTTATCTGTGCCTAATGGTGAATGTGTAGCGGCAGTCAGAAGTACACCAGCCACATAATACAAAGGCGTAAACTGGCATATGAAATGGTAGTCAAATACTGAAAGTACAATTAACACAACAATTCCCATTGCAAGCCCTGTAATCTGCCCTTTCATTAATGCTGCACCCATTTCTTCACCACCAGCAAGCTTTACACAAAATGCACCAATAAGGCAGATAACTACAACAACACATAAAAGAGAAAAATTGTACCTCTTCCAGTCATACTGTTTAATACGGTTTATCATTTACACACTCCCCATTATATCCAGCCTGCAATGCCTGGCTGGACACAGAATTACTGTGGATTACTTAATTACCTGCGGACAGGCTTTGTATCCCTTATAGGGATACTCGCCAGCACAGCATTAACTGTACCTGAATCGTCGTCAAGTTCAGTTCTTGTAACTTTTATATCGAGGCCATCTGTATCTATATCAACGTATTTTGATATTACCTTAATAATATCATTCTTCATCTGTTCCATAAGCTCTGGTGAACATACAGCCCTGTCAGATGTTATTGCCACCTTAAGGCGGTTTTTGGCAATATCACTGCTGCTTTCAGAACTTTTAAACCAATTTGACAAAAAGCCCATAATCTCCTCCACGATAAGTTGTACTTAATGCTTATTTTTAAATATTGATGCAAATTTCTGGAAAAAAGTCTTTGTTACCTCTAAATCAATGTAAGGCACTTCTTCACCAAGTACACGTTTACATATATTCATATATGCCTGTCCTGCCTGGCAGTCAGAACCTGTAAGTGGTTCACCATTATTTGTAGAAATAACAATATGCTCATCGTCAGGTACTATGCCAATCAAATCAATTGCAAGTATTTCAACAACATCGTCACTTGACATCATATTGCCTTCCTTAACCATATCGGCACGCAGCCTGTTTACAATAAGGTGTGTACGCCTGATTTCATTTGATTCAAGCAGCCCTATTATCCGGTCTGCATCACGTACGGCTGAAACTTCAGGTGTTGTTACTACAAGTGCACGGTCTGCACCTGCTATAGCATTTTTAAATCCCTGCTCTATTCCGGCCGGACAGTCTAAAAGTATGTAATCAAATTCATTCCTTAACTCACTGGTAAGCTTTTTCATCTGCTCTGGTGTTACAGCAGACTTGTCCTTTGTCTGTGCAGAAGGCAGGAGATACAGGTTAGGGTATCTTTTATCCTTAATAAGTGCCTGCTTAATCCTGCAGTTATTCTCTACAACATCAACAAGATTATAGACAATCCTGTTCTCAAGACCCATAACAACATCAAGGTTACGCAGCCCTATATCTGTATCAATAAGCGCAACCTTTTTGCCAAGCATTGCAAGCCCTGTACCTATATTTGCTGTCGAGGTCGTTTTACCAACTCCGCCCTTTCCAGATGTTATGACTATTACTTCTCCCATAGTTTAATTCCTCCTGTCAGAACTATTTTAATAATCTATTATTACCGCACAGGCAAAACATAGTATACACCCTGCCTGTTATGGGGTATTAACTTATAAGCGGATATCAGACATAACATCTTTATCCAGTGGCTCTATATATATATTCCCGTTATCCAGAAATGCTATCTTAGTCTGGTTTCCCAGAGCCTTCTCAGGATTGTCAGGTGCACGTGCTATTGTATCTGCTATCCTTATTTGCACAGGGTGCATATCCAGTGCCACAACAAAGGCATTAGTATTGCCAGACGCCCCTGCATATACATTGCCTTTAAGTGAGCCTAGTATTATTACATTTCCCTTTGAAATCACTTTAGCGCCAGGCTTTATATCACCAATTATAATAATGCTTGTCTCTACATCAAGCACCTGGCCTGAACGCAGGTTTCCTTTATAAAACTGTCCTGTATTGCTGTAGTCCTGTTCCATAATCTTTCTTTCAATGGTTTTCTGGAAAGCTGCTTCTGTTTCTGGGTCATCCTCCATAATACATAATATTGAAAGGCTGCAATTTGCCTGTATAATATCCACAATTTCCATCTTCTGTTCATCTGTAAGGTCACGCCCCTTAAATGAAACAGCCTTGGCAGCCTCACCAAAAAATGCCGCTGAAGCCTTGAATTTATCTGCTATATCTTTTTTCAGGGTTTCATAACTGGCATCAGGGTTTAAAACCAGTATAATCCCTGCTTTAAATCCTTTAATAACTACAGTACCATCCATATCTAGCCTCCATAATATAACTTAATCTATACGCTGTGAACCTTCTGGCATTTTTATAGCTCCTGAAACTTTCTTTCTTTCCTTATTCTTTTTGCCTTTATTGCTAAAATAATACTTATATACATCCCTTGTTGTCTGTGCAGCATTTGAAGATGTATAACCATTTGGTATATTGCATGTAACTGATATTTCAGGACTGTTATATGGCGCATATGAAACAAACCATGCATGGTTAGGATGTGATTTTGTCTGCTGTGCAGTACCTGTTTTTCCTGCAACTGTTACATTTAATCCTGTAAACATGGATTTAATGGAGCTGCGTGGCCCGTTTACAACGAGGTACATCCCATTGTGGACTGCATCCCATGTAGAGTCCTGGATATTTACTTTGTTCCTGGTTTCTGCCTTATTATCCAGTACAGTTTTGCCTTTGACATTTTTAATTTTATCAATAAGGGTAAGGTTATAAGTTGTCCCGCCGTTTGCCACTGATGTGACATACCTGGAAACCTGGGCTGGTGTATATGCATTTGTATCCTGGCCTATTGCCGCACGTACTGCGTCACCACTTGCAAATGTTGGCGCAAGCTCAGGGACTTCAACACCGGATTTTTCAGTAAGCCCGAAAAGCTCAGCATATTTTTTAAATTTTTCAATGCCATGTGCATAATTAATGCTTCCATTAGAGGTCTTGCCACTTAACAGGTAGCCGACTGTATAGAAAAAGTAGTTACATGAAACCCCTATTGCAGATGAAACATTAACATTTCCATGTGATGCTGAGCTCCAGCATTTTGCAGGATGGTCAATTTTATCAAATACAACTCCGTCATGTATTGTTGTGCCTGGCGAAATAACCCCTTCCTCAAGTGCTGTAACAGAAGATAACAGTTTAAATGTTGAACCTGGTGCCATTGCCTGCTGTACTGGCTTATTTAACAATGGTGATGATGTATTCTGCATAAGATAGGTATTATAATACTCAGAATCTACTTTATTTGCCATTTTATTATTGTCATAACTCGGATAAGTAACCATTGCTTTTACTTTACCTGTATTTACATCTGTCACAACAAGTGAACCTGAACATGGTTCAAGCCCAAGCTGGCCTGGTGTAATTTCAAGCTTCTTAATTTTTTTGACAAGGAAAGAATAAGCAGAAACCATTCCCTTTTCAAGTTCCTCATATTCCTTTGCATTATATTTTATATTGCCCTGGTCAAACATAAGCAGGCAGCAGTCCTTTCCAGACAGCTCATAATGGTATATAAGGTAACTGTATACCATTTTAATAAACCCGGTATCTTCTTTTAAAAGCCTTATGCCATGCTTTAAAAGCATTTCATATATTTCTGATGTGCTGTAATATTTATTCCCTATATTTAGCCCGCTTAAATCAATCCAGTTTTCAGATATTGCATATTGCAGGAACTGGCTTAAACTAAGCTTTCCAGCAGCATATTTTTTATATGTTGCATCCATTGTATCTATATGGTCTTTAAGTACTATATTTTTATCTGATAATAATTTATAAAAATAATCTGTAAACTCTGCCATATCTTCTGGCAGGCTGTCTGTTGTCTTTGTACTTCCTGTTTTAAGTATGTCTTTTAATTCCTTAATTATATACTTTGACTTGTCCTTGTACTTTTTATATGTGCTTTTTTCAAGCTTTGAAGCATTTTTATCAGTAAACCTCATAACATTTACAAGATTATTTTGTATAAGTGCATTATAAACATCATAAACAGGTATCTTTATGCCAGAAGCCGACTCACCCTTTGTCCCTGCGTCTGCACTGTTATGCATACTTGTTACAAGTATCCCTGCAATATGTTCCTCAAGCAGCTTATAACATTCTTCTTGAAGGTCTGCATCTATTGAAAGGTAAATATTATTGCCAGCTACAGGGTCTTTCCTGTTATTTATGCCTGTTACGCGGTTTGTCCCAGAAGTGACTGTAAGTATTTCCTTGCCTTTCTTGCCTTTCAGCTCATCTTCAAAAGAACTTTCAATACCTGACAGGCCTATCTGGTCATCATCTGTATAATCACTGTTGGCATCTTCCTTCTTAAGTTCAGCAAGTTTTTCAGAAGAAACTGCACCTGTATAGCCTATTACATGTGCAAAATACTTACTTCTTTTATACACACGCACTGTATCTTCCATTATGTCAACACCTGGAAGTTCTGTACTGTTTTCCTTAATTGCAGCTACTGTTTTATCATTAACATCAGTTGCAAGTGTTATTGTTTCGTCCTGATGGTACCTCTTTATAAATATTGCATAGCGTACCGCAAGTATTTTCATGGCATCCTGCATACTGAACTTTTCACAGTCTATGGCAAACCTTGGGCTGTTTACATCATCTGAATTTATAAAATCAAATAATTCCTGGGCAGTTGCATCCCTCTGTTCCTGCGTAAGCGCATCCACACCACCCCTGGCTGAATAAACTTCAGCTTTAAACCTTAGAAGCGAATTACCATCTGCTGTAAATTCCAGCCTGCCCTTTTTATCTGCCTGCATAAATGTTTCTACAGAAAGAGTGCCACCATTATTTTCTATTATTTTAATAGTATTGTATACCATAATGTTCTTCTCTTCTGATGTCAGTTTTCCTGATGTCTCATCCGCTGCATATACAACATTGTATGCAAGCTTGTTATATGCAAGCAGCTTTCCATTACAGTCGTATATATTGCCTCTTGATGCCTTTATTGTACGTACTTTTTCTGTAGTGTCCCCTGCATTTTTTGCATAAGTATCACCATCTGTAATCTGTATCTGGAACAAACGGTTTACCAGTATTGCAAATAATATAATATATACTGCTGTTACTGGGACAAGGCGTGAACTAAAAAACGCCTTAAAATATTCTTTTAGTGTATCAAACATAGAAATCTCCCATAATTATTTTTCAAACTGGCCTCTTAATTATAATAAAAACATTGCATATTTAATATATCAAATCTTCTCTTCCTGCATTGCCGGGTTTTCCAGTGGAATTTCAACTGGAGGATACATTTTTTCTTCAAGCCAGTAAAGCATCTTGTATAATAATACACCCGCAAATACTGTATATACAAGTTCTGGAAGTATTATATTACGCATATATACAAATATATCCAGCCGTCCCCTTAAAAGAAAACATATTATATAAAACAGGAAATTAGTAAACAAATCACTGGCAGCAATTATAGATAAAGGAATTACCATATCATCTTTATAATAAAGTTTATGTGCAGCTCCGCTTATATATCCTGTAATAACATATATAAGAATATAAAGCCCGATTATGTCACTGTAAATAAAATCACATAAAATCCCGCTTAGAACACCTGAATACATGCCAAGTCCCTTGCCATACATTACACCTGCCGCAGATACCAGCACAACAAGCAGGTCTGGTGACACATTGGCAAGTTTAATCTTCTGGAACAGTGTTGTCTGTAGCAGAAAACTTATTATTATTAACAGAAACATGCTTATATAACGTTTCATTTGTCCAGCATCTCCTTAAGGCTTTCCGAATCCTTTACCTGGGTTATTACAAGCACCATGTCCAGTTTGGAAAAATCTGCTGCTGGTGTAAGATACCCTGTCTGTGTAATATTTGACGAGTCCTTTTTTAAATCCCTGGCATATCCGATAAGTATTCCTGGCAGGTATTTATCACTTATTTGTGATGTTACTACTGCATAGCCATCCTTTATATCTGCACTTCCATTAATCCCTGAAATCTCTATTACGCCTTCATTTAAAAGCCCAAGGTTGCCACTTACTATGCATCTGTCCGAAGTTTTTAGAAATGTTCCGGCAACATTGCTTGAATCATCAATAATTGAACGTACCCGGGAATAAGAATTATTAACCTCTATAATTATGCCAACAAGCCCGTCACCTGCCATTACGTTCATATTCACAGCAAGGCCGTCATCTGAACCCTTATCTATTATAAATGTGCTGTACCAGTTGTCATTGCCGCTGCTTATAACACGTGCTGCAACTTTAGGATAACTTGCATACTGTTCCCCAAGGTCATAAAGCTTCCTGAAGTTTTCCAGTTCATATTTATCCTGCTGCAAAAGCCTGTTCTCAGCCGATACTTTTTCAAGCTGGGATTTAAGGTCTTTATTTTCCTTTACAAGTTCTTTCATAGTTGTAATATAATCAAGCTGTTCTGCTATCTTTGTCCCCACCCTGTTTATGCCATTCTGCATAGGTGTAATAATATTGCCTGCAACTGAACGTACAGGCTCCATTTTATCCTGGAACTTAAAAGAAACAACCATAAGCACAACACATGCAGCAACTATTATTATAAGAATATATTTAGGGTCTATAGTAATTTTTGTCCTTTTACGCATTAATTCTGGTATCCTCCATTAGTTCCATGCCATATTTTATATGGCACAAATTCCAGTTTATTTTAACCGGGATAGATAAGACGCTGCAGTCCTGGGATGCCCGGCAAGGTAGCCAAGCCCTTCTGCCACTGTTTTCTGTGCATCCTTTGTTGTATTGGCTTTTATATGCGTCTCCCTTTCAATAAGTGTATCAATGCCTTTAATCCATGATGATGCACCTGTAAGGTATAAACCCTTATGTATTATTTCCTGTGAAATTTCTGGTGGTGTCCTTTCAAGCATTGACTTTACAGAAGAAGCTATTATATAAAACGCATCCTCCACAAGGGGGTAAATCTCCTTGGATGAAAGGTTTATCTCCCCTGGAAGCCCTTTTAATATATCGCGTCCGGCAATCTTTAAACTTCCATCATGTGGCACTGCTGATACAAGTGTCTTTTTTATTATTTCCGCTGTTTTCCTGCCTATAACAAAATTATACTCTTTTCTTGCATATTTAATAATCTGGTTATCAAAATAGTTGCCGCCATAAGGAAGCAGCTTTGTAAAAACTATGCCACCAAGTGAAATTATTGATATCTCAGTAGTATCAGCCCCTATATTTACAATAAGGCTTCCATGCGTTTTAGCCACATCTATGCCAAGGCCATAGGCATCCGCAACAGGCTTGTCTACAAGGAAAATATGCCTTGGCTTGCCTTCACCTTCAGATATTATCTGTGAATATGCCTTTTTCTCAACCTCCGTAATATCTGCTGGTACAGCAATATAAAACTCCCCGCCTTTAAACTTTTTATGCCCTGCAAGCGCTGAAAGCATAAAGTTCCAGAGTGCGGTCATATCTTTAAGTTCTGAAATCACACCGTGGCTTAACGGAAATGTAACATTTATGCTTGGAGGTGCTTTTTCATACATCTCATAAGCCTTTTCACCTATTGCCACTGGTCTTTTCCCACTGCCAACAGTAGCTACGACATTTCTTTCAAGCAGTATTATGCCCTGCCCTTTTTTATATACTTTAATGGTACCTGTCCCAAAATCTATACCATAAGTCTTTTGTGACATTAAAATTCTCCTTCCAGGCGGGGCTGGCACTAAAGCCCATAACCGCTTTCTTTCATGCTTACATAGCGGTTATCCCCGATAATTATATGGTCAAGCAAAGGAATACCAACCATTCCGCCCGTATCAGACAGCCTTTTTGTAAGCAGGATATCTTCCCGGCTTGGCGAAGGGTCGCCTGACGGATGGTTATGTAATACTATTACTGATACAGCCTTATATTTCAGTGCATTATAAAATATTTCACGTGGTGATGCTATTGCAGCATTAAATGAACCATTTGATATTATAATTTCATGTTCAAGTACATTCCTGCCATTTAAAACAAGCAGCCTGACCTGTTCATATTCCAGGAATTTCATTTTAGGCATAAAATATGCCGCTACCTTCCCTGGCTCTGTACATAAAAGGTGTCCTTTGGAAAGTCCCTGTACCATCATGCGTTTTGTTATCTCTGTAAGGCATTTTAGCTGTACAGCTTTAACCTTGCCTATACCATGTATCTCTGACAACTGGCTTAATGGCATCTGGAACAGCCCGCCTATTCTCCTGCCAGGCACACTGTTAATAACCCGTGCTGCAAGTTCTGTAGCCCTTTCCCCTTTTCCGCCTGTACGTATTACAACCGCAAGAAGTTCTGCATCTGAAAGCGACTCTGCACCATATTGCATACACTTCTCATATGGCCTTTCTGAGAGCGGCAATTCCTTCATTGTAATTTTTGTTTTGTCCATACTGCCTCCTGTTTCCAGAAAGCTCCCCGGTATGCACTTATATTTCATGTTATCATAAATCTTTTTTTTTGTATATAATCCTTTATATAAAAACCTGTGTATTTTTCGCAATATTTTCTAAAAAAAAACTAAAATTTCTCTTATACCACTGCTGGGTTAATCTCAACAAGCCCTGCATCTTTTAAATACTGTAGTGACATCATAATGCCAAATTTTGCATGGTACCATGTAAGCCCTCCCTGGAAATAAACTGCATATGGAGGTTCTACAGGGCCATCAGCACTCAGTTCTATTGATGAACCTTGTATAAATGCGCCTGCTGCCATTATAACATCACTGTGGTATCCTGGCATTGCATATGGTTCAGGTGCAACATGGCTGTCTACAGGTGAAGCAGCCTGTATACCTTTACAGAAAGAAATAAGTGCTTCTTTTGAACCAAGGGTTACAGCCTGTATTATATCATATCTTGGCGTGCCTGCGGAAGGAACAACATTAAATCCAAGTTTTTCATACAGGCTTGCTGCAAATACTGCACCCTTAAGCGCTCCTGCAGTAACAACAGGTGCAAGGAAAAGCCCTTGGAAAAACGGCCTGTTAAGCCCAAGAGTTGCTCCGACCTCCTTGCCAAGCCCTGGTGCTGTAAGCCTGTATGCGCACATATCTACCAGTTCTTTCCTGCCTGCAATATAACCGCCTATAGGTGCAAGACCGCCCCCTGGATTCTTAATAAGAGACCCTGCACAAAGGTCTGCACCTGCCTCTATCGGCTCTGTCCTCTCCACAAACTCGCCATAACAGTTATCAACCATACATATTACATCTGGCTTAATAGATTTTATAAATGACACAAGTTCTTTTATCTGTGCTACAGAAAATGTAGGCCTTGGCTCATATCCTTTTGACTTTTGTATTGTGACAAGCTTCGTTTTTTCATTAATTGCTGCTTTTACCGCATCATAATCAAATGTGCCATCAGGAAGCAGGTCTGCCTGCCTGTATGTTATGCCAAATTCCTTAAGTGAACATGGCGGGTTATCATCTTTAATCCCTATAACACCTTCCAGTGTGTCATATGGCCTGCCTACAGGTGACAGAAGTTCATCCCCTGGCCTTAAAATAGCAGAAAGGGCAACTGTAAGGGCATGTGTCCCGCAAGTAAGCTGTGGGCGTACAAGAGCCGCCTCTGCACCAAATATTTCTGCATACACAGCCTCTAAAGTTTCCCTTCCTATGTCATCATACCCATAACCTGTTGAAGATTCAAAACATGCAGTACTTGTCCTGTGTTTGCGCAAAGCAAGAAGTACCTTCATCTGGTTATACTCCGCAACCCTGTCTATCTCTTCAAACCGTTCTTTTAACCCCATCTGTATATTATTACAAAAATTATATACATCTTCATCTATCCCAGCCGTAAGGCAATAATCTTTTAAAATATCCATAATAAACAGCTCCCTGTATAATATAAAAATTCTATAACTTAGAAAGTATAACATTTCTATTGTAAATTTTCAAGAAAATGGTTTCAAAATACCATGTCCGTTTCATAAATTTCCACATACAACAAAGTGGATATGGGATAATTTCCAGTTATAACAACATTTGTATCCCTATGCACTGTTGTAAAACAGCACAATGGCTAAACCTGGCCTGATTGTATATTGTGCCAGGTTTAGCCATTGTATGCGCCAGCAGATTATTCTATACTTTAAAAGAACTGCCGTTGAAACGGGTATAGATATTATAATTACTATCTAATCTGCATATATAAACCAAGGTTACAGGCTTACACACGTTGTATAAGCCTCTGCTTAATCTCCGCAATATCCTCATCCTTTAATTGTGGAAAAAATTCCGTTATCTCACTTGCAGAACATCTTTCCATTTTCAATAATTTTATAACAGTGTCTTTTATATTTTTTCTCTCTTCTGCCCTGCCTTCTGCCCTGCCTTCTTCTCTGCCTTCTTCTCTGCCTTCTTCTCTTCCTTCTGCCCTTGCTTCTGCTCTTTCTTCTTCAATTTCTGACATATAATTTGCCATATCATTCAACTCCTTTCCATATCTGCGCATAATACCATCAAATGCACTATCATGTTTTTTTAATCTCTCATCCTGAAACTTACCAGCAAACAGTAAAGAAAGATATTCCATAATACCATCAGAATTAATGATAGCTTCCTTATTATTTACAACATCCTTATCTATACAAATAAAATATAAATTCATCATACCAGAAACGCTGTCCAGCCTTTCTAAAGCTGTACTTTTATTAGAGTCTTCACAACCAGTATTGCTTGTATTTTTTATCTGGTATCTGATAATTTTGCCAGCAAGCCCAGAACTATTATCAACCAGAGTAATCCAGATACTATATACAGGCACTAATACATCATAATTTGTATTTGTATTAATTACTGGCAACTGTTCAGTAATCATTCTGGAACAATAATATAGCCCTCTCTTAGATAGAATATAACCTGGATTTAACTTTCTTTGCATTTCTGCATCCAGTTTTATACAAAAATATGAGAAAACCTTATTTTTTTCCAAAATTGGTTTTGGAAGTCCTACCTTTACCAGAATATCAAAATATACACTGCCCTCTCCAATGGCATGGCTTTCTACAGAACTAACTTTTTCCAGGCCATCGGAAATACATACCTTATCAAAAGCAGTGTATTCAATAAGGCTTACCACTTCTTCAATAGTACAGCTGGCATATAAATCAATAGTTTCCTTTATAACTACTGCAAGTATCCTTTTAATGCCAAATACATTCTTAAAATGCTTATCAAATGTCATACCCATAAAATCATCTGTTATAGCATAAGTCCCTGTTACTGGTTTCTGGCCGGTACTAGAACCAGAAATTGTTTTTGTTTCCATATAACACCTCCCATATAATATATTACTTATTGCTTCCCCACAACAAAACTTAAATCTGTAATTGCCTTAGTAAAATTTATTAAAGTATAACAAACAAAAACCCTTATGTAAAGGTCACAACAAAATCTCCTGTATCATAGGCTCAATCCTTCTGCTTGTGTTTGTGTTTTTGTGTGGGTGGACGGACAGTTTCTGTGCCAGAAGCATGGCCTTTGTCACAGAATAATTTAATAGAACACCAGAAACCTTGCATCCATCCATCAGCACAATATAACTGAAAATTATCTATCATATACTTTTTATTTTTTAAAAATTATGATACACTATAAAGAGATTTGCTTAGGAGGACTAAAAATACATGAAATTAGGAATTGTTGGTTTGCCAAATGTTGGCAAAAGTACATTATTTAACTCATTAACTAAGGCTGGGGCAGAGTCAGCTAATTATCCTTTCTGTACTATTGACCCCAATATAGGCATTGTGCCTGTACCTGATGCAAGGCTTGATGTGCTTGCAAAAATGCATAACTCTGCAAAAATTGTACCAGCGGCAATAGAATTTGTTGATATAGCAGGGCTTGTAAAAGGTGCTTCAAAAGGTGAAGGCCTTGGAAACCAGTTTCTTTCCAATATCCGCGAAGTTGATGCAATTATCCATGTAGTACGCTGCTTTGAGGACAGCAATATCGTGCATGTTGACGGAAGTATTGACCCTCTGCGTGATATTGAAACAATAAACCTTGAACTTCTGTTTTCTGACCTTGAAATACTTGAAAGGCGGTACGCAAAACTTGTTAAGAGTGTAAAAGGTGATAAAACACTTGTTAAAGAAAAAGACCTTGTGGAAAACTTAAAAAAACACCTTGAAGATGGTAAAATGGCTAAAAGTTATGAAACTTCTGATGATGAGGAAACAATTCTGCTTGAAAGCTTTAACCTGCTTACTGGCAAGCCTGTTATATATGCTGCTAATGTTTCAGAAAATGAACTGGCTGATGATGCATCTGGCAACAGCTATGTAAATTCAGTAAGGGATTTTGCAAAGAATGAAGGTTCAGAAGTTTTTGTAATATGCGCACAAATAGAACAGGAAATTGCAGAACTTGATGATGAAGAGAGAAAAATGTTCCTTGATGACCTGGGTATTAATGAATCCGGACTTGAAAAAATGATACGTGCCAGCTATTCGCTTCTTGGGCTTATAAGTTATATAACTTCTGGCGAAATGGAAACAAAAGCATGGACAATTAAAAAAGGCACAAAAGCGCCACAGGCAGCGGGCAAAATCCATTCAGACTTTGAAAGAGGATTTATACGTGCAGAAGTAGTAAGTTATGATAACCTTACAGAACAGGGAAGCATGGCTGCCGCAAAAGAAAAAGGGCTTGTGCGTTCTGAAGGTAAAGAATATATAGTACAGGACGGGGATGTTATATTATTCCGCTTTAATGTATAGTATTGGAGGCTTATATGGGAGCAGATATAAGATTTCCACATTTAGGCATAGAAATAGAAGAACTTGGCAAAAGCTTTTCCATTGGAGGGTTCTCTATAGCCTTTTATGGAATAATCATATCGCTTGGCATGTTATGCGGTTATCTTGTGGCAGCACGCCAGGCAGAAAGAACAGGGCAGAACAAAGAACTTTACCTTGACCTTGCATTATGGGACATTGTATTTGCAATTATAGGTGCAAGACTGTATTATGTTATATTTAGCTGGGATTATTACAGTAAAAACCCTGGCGAAATATTTAATATACGCGGAGGCGGCCTCGCAATTTATGGCGGGGTTATAGCAGGTGTAATAACTACATTTGTATTTTCCAGAATAAAGAAAGTACCTTTTTTAAGGCTTGCTGATACTGCATGTACAGGCCTTTTAACTGGCCAGATAATAGGCAGGTGGGGAAATTTCTTTAACAGGGAAGCCTTCGGCGGATATACAGACAGCCTTTTTGCAATGCAGCTTAAAATGCAGGATGTAAATAAGTCCTACATTTCTGGTGAATTATACAGCCATATCAAGACTGTAGATGGTACTAGTTATATACAAGTACACCCTACATTTTTATATGAGTCTGTATGGAATATATTTGTGCTGGTTATAATACTATTATTTACCAGGCATAGAAAATATGACGGGCAGCTTTTTCTTATATACCTTCTTGGGTATGGCGCTGGCAGGGTATGGATAGAAGGGCTTAGGACAGACCAGCTTCTTTTCCCAGGAACAGGCATTGCAGTTTCCCAGATACTTTCTGGTGTATTAGTAATTTCAACTGCTGCCCTGCTTATATATAAAACATTTAAAAAACAAAAAGATACTGCCATTTAAAAAATTCCCCATAAACAATTTGACGCTTACGTTTATGGGGAATTCCAGTTTGCTATTTCTTATTTCCTGCTTCTTTTTATTCCTTTGTAATAACATACAAAAATGATTTGCGGTTATTATGCACAAACTCTTTTTCGCATTTCATGCCAAGCTTCTGCGCTGTCTTAATTGAACGTGAATTGTCTGTGTCTATTACTGCCACTATCCTGTGGATATCCAGTTCCTCATATGCGTACCTTAATACTGCATTACAGCACTCAAGTGCATAACCATAGCCCCAGTGCTGGCTGTCCAGAAGATATGAAAGCATTATCTCACCTTTGCCATCTATCATATGGTTCTCAATACCGCACCTTCCTATAAGGCGCCCTGTTGTCTTACTAAACACACCCCATAACCCATAACCATAAAATGAATATACATTCTGTATATATGCCTTCTGCTTCTCTATCTCATTTTCCATATAATCGTCTATGTTCTCTATGTATTTCCTTACCTGCGGGTCAGTATAAACTGGATATATTTCTTTTATATCAGAAACCGCAAGCTCACGGATAACCAGTCTTTTTGTAGATGTTATATTAACAGGAAGCCCCTGTGAACGCTGTAATGTATATTCAAAAAAATGTACACTTAAATTAACAAAACTCTCAATTAATACATCTGCTTTTTTAAGTGACTGTTCTCCTGAATCCGGGTTTATATATCCTGCACAGGCTATTCCTGCTGTTTTAGCTGCTTCAATCCCAAACTCTGAGTCTTCTATAACAATAGTTTCTTTAGCAGATACCCCAAGCTTTGAAAGTGCAAGTTCAAAAATGTCAGGTGCTGGTTTTGGATTTTTTACATTTGAACTTGAAACCAGCTTGTCAAAATACTTCTTAATATTCAGTGCCTTTACAGTATCTTCTATCTCCTGTGCTGATGATGAAGAAGCAACAGCAAGCTTATAGCCAGCTTTATACAGCCTTTTTATAAGTTCTGTAATACCATCTATAACGGGGTATCCCTGTTTTAATATAATTTCTTTTTTAGCCTTGTTCATTTCAAGCAAAAGCTCTTCAACTGTACTATCTATGCCAAAACGTTTAACTGCGTCTTCACACATGCTTTTTGTAGAACTCCCAATAAACCCTTTACAATAAGAAATATCTACATCAGCATTGTATTTTTTAAATACTGCCAGTGCAGCATCGGCATGGCTTGGTTCACTATTTATAATAACCCCGTCCATATCAAATATAATTGCTTTTAACATAATAAAACGCCTCCTTTTATAAAATTTGCCTTAAATAATTGTTCCGCTGGCATACACGTAGACGCCAGCGGAACTTATGAAAAAGAAAGGTAGCTTTATTATATATCAGTACAAGGAAAAATGCAATAATAAAAACATATTTTTGTCATAAAATTGCCATCTTTTTTGCTACTATCTGCCATATTTATATCCAGATGCTTCTTTTATACATAGCTTCCTTTATACATATTTAGAATATATTCTGTTAATTACAATGCCCTTTACATCTGCTACAGTCACCCCCGCAATGTGTTTTGCCGTTTTTTCTGTCATTCACTATGCTGCGTATTGCAAAAAACACACAAATGCCAACTATTGCACCAGTTATTAATGTTCCCATAAGCCACCTCAGTTCTTTATATTTATTTAAAATCAAATTGATATCTGCAACCCACATTCCCTCAAGCAGCCTACATAATATTATTCTGGTTTATAATCTTATTTATATCTATATTTATATTTTTATGCTCTTTATAAGGCCTGAAGAGAAGGAAAATAAAACCTGCTGTACAAATAAATGCTGTTATAGTCCCAATTACAGAACCTGCACCTGTAAACAACATTCCAAACTGGTATATACATAATGATACTATATACGCAAGTACTGTCTGGTATCCTATCGCAATAAAAAACCATTTAATATTGTTCATTTCACGCTTTATAGCCCCCATTGCAGCAAAGCAAGGTGCACACAGAAGGTTAAATACAAGAAATGAATATGCTGGAAGTGCCGCCATGCTTGCACCCACTGCTGCTAACAGCCCTGGTGTATCCTCTGCTGCTTCTGCACCAGCACCAAAAAGTATTCCAAATGTAGTTACTACATTTTCTTTTGCAATAAGGCCTGTTACTGCTGCAACTGCCATTTTCCAGTCACCCCACCCAAGAGGTGCAAATAATGGGGCTATAACACCGCCAATTGCTGCAAGGATACTTTTGTCAAGCTGTTCTTCACCAAGCATTACCAGTTTCCCCCCTGTCCAGCCAAATCCCTGTAAGAACCAGAGAATAATTGCTGATAACAGTATAATTGTACCAGCTTTTTTAATAAATGACCAGCCTCTTTCCCACATGCTCCTTAAAATATTAGAAACTGCTGGTATATGGTAAGCAGGAAGTTCCATAACAAATGGAGCAGGGTCTCCCGCAAACAGCCTTGTCTTTTTTAATATTATCCCAGAACAGATTATTGCTGCAATACCTACAAGCCATGCACTATACGAAACCCACCAGGCATTGTTAAATAGTGCACCTGTAATAAGCGCAATAATTGGAAGCTTTGCACTGCATGGTATAAATGTTGTTGTCATTATTGTCATTTTACGGTCCCTGTCACTTTCAATAGTCCTTGAAGCCATAATTCCAGGTACACCGCACCCGCTTCCAATTAACATAGGTATAAATGATTTACCAGAAAGCCCGAATTTACGGAAAATCCTGTCCATAATAAATGCTATCCTCGCCATATAGCCACATGACTCTAAAAATGCAAGGAATATAAACAATATAAATATCTGTGGCACAAACCCTAGTACAGCACCAACACCACCAATAATGCCATCTACAACAAGGCCTGAAAGCCATTCTGCACACCCAGCAGACTCAAGAAGCCCGCTTATGGCATCTGGTATTCCTGGTATATGCAATGCTTTAATCCCAAGGAAGTTCCATCCATCACCGAACACGCCGTCATTTGCCCAGTCAGTTGCCCATCCCCCAACAGTTGTAACTGACACATAATACACAATAAACATAACTGCTGCAAAAATTGGAAGCGCAAGTATCCTGTTTGTCACAATCTTGTCAATTTTATCTGAAATTGTCTGGTTTCCTGTATGGGATTTTGTACAGCAACTGCCAATAATTGAAGAAATATACATATATCTTTCATTGGTAATAATACTTTCTGCATCATCATCAAATTTATTTTCCAGTTCTGCAATTTCAACAGATACATCTGGAAAACTATTTGCCTGTAATGGAATCTTGCTATCCTTTTCAAGAAGCTTTATTGCAAAAAAGCGCTTTTGTGCCTCTGGTACTTTATTGTCCAGCTTTTCCATGGCCCTTTGTATTATTTCTTCGGCATCTTTAGAAAATTTGTGTAAAACAGGCGTTTTTCCTTTTCCTGCAAGCTCAAGCGCTTTCTTTGCAGTTTCCATAATACCAGTGCCCTTAAGTGCAGAAATTTCCATAACTTCACATCCAAGTTTCTCTCCCAGTATGCTGGTATGTATTTTATCACCTGATTTTTCAAGCAGGTCAGCCATATTTACAGCCATAACAACCGGAATTCCAAGTTCAAGTATCTGTGTTGACAAATACAGGTTTCTTTCAATATTTGTGCCATCTACAATATTAATAATAACATCTGGCCTTTCATTTATTAAATAACTTCTTGCTACTACCTCCTCTAATGTATATGGTGACAAAGAATAAATTCCTGGCAAATCTACAATAATTACGTCCTTATGGCCTTTTAATTTACCCTCTTTCTTTTCAACAGTAACACCAGGCCAGTTGCCAACAAACTGGTTTGAACCTGTAAGCGCATTAAATAATGTTGTCTTGCCACAATTCGGGTTTCCTGCTAATGCAATTTTAACTGGCATATTAACATTTCCTTTCTTTTTTATATAATACATAGATTAAGTTACTTATAACTATTTTTTATATGGATATACTATCTTTTATTAGTTATTACTAACCAATAAGCAAAAAAAATTAATTATTGTACTATTATCATTTCCGTATCTGCCTTGCGTAAAGAAAGCTCATAGCCCCTTACTGTCACTTCAACAGGGTCTCCAAGGGGTGCGGTTTTCCTTACAAAAATTTCAACACCTTTGGTAATACCCATGTCCATTATCCTTCTTTTTACAGCACCTTCACCAGCAAGTTTAACTACTTTAACAGTGCTGCCATTAGATACATCTTTTAATGTCTTCATTATTATAACCTCCATCTATATTATAAAATATATATTATACTATAATCTTGTTTGCCATATCCCTGCCAATGGCAACCCTGGAATTCCTGATATTAACTATAAGGTTTCCATTATTACCTGAAACAACCGTAACAATACCTCCTATAGTAAAACCAAGTTTTTCAAGGAATTTCCTGGTATCCTCATTACCCCCGGTTCTTTTAATCTCATATTGTCCACCAATATTTACCATAGTAAGTGGCATAGCATAATCCCTCCGTTTCTGGTATGGTATTTTTCTCTGCTTACAATAGTTAGTATATCCTAATATAGGTTAGCTGTCAATAATAATTTTAAATTTTTCCAGTGGATATTTCCTGTAAAAACCCTGTAAAACAAAAAACAGGCACATAACATCCTGGCCCTGCCAGTCTGTATGTCCCTTATATGTAACACTATCCTACATCCCGTTTTCCTGTATTTTTTCAACTGCATCTTTAAGAATACTTATATATTCCTGGTCACGCCGCCTTGAATTAAGCGCAAGTTCAAGCATCTCATCATAACCAACGAGTTTGACTTCTTCCACTTCTTCTTTCTGTATAAGGCAGTCGCTTAAATCAAAGTTCTTCTTTACAAAATAAATATCAGTAAAGTTTTTCTTCTTCTTAAGGCGTCCTGCAAAAAACAGTTCTGACTTATCAAGTTTTATACCAAGTTCTTCCTGTGTTTCCCTTATAGCCCCGTCTATGCTTTCCTCACCCGAAAGCACCGCACCACCAGTCACATCCCATTCACCAGGATGCGATTCTTTGTTCATGGCACGCTTCTGTACAAGGAATTTACCATCTGGCGTATACAAATATATATGTACACATAACATATAATCACCAGACCTTGGAACACCACGCTCCATCACACGTCCTGTACGGTTGGCATTTTCATCATATACATCCCAAATTTCAGCCATTGAAATCTCCATTTCTTTCAAATATGCGTTAATGCTGTTCTAAAATACGGGCAGTCTTTTCCTGTTCCCTTTCCTTTTTACTGAAAATACATCCACAATAATCCTGTCTGTAAAGATTGTATTCCCTGGAATATTGTATTGATTTCTGGTATCCCCCCTTCTTCTTAAAATCTGATACCAGGTATTTTACCCCATATTCCTTTTCAAGCCTTAAACCAGTTTCATTTAATACTTGTGCATTTTTATGGGGGCTTACTGAAAGAGTCGTTGTAAAATAATCAAATCCATGTGCAAGGGCATACTCTGCTGCCTTGCGCTGCCTCATTTCATAACATTTAAAACACCTTGCACCACCCTCTGGCATGTCCTCCATTCCTTCTGCCATCTTAAAAAACTCTAAAGGTTCATATTCCCCTTCTGCAAAACTGATTTTATTTTTAACTGGAAGCACGTCCACCAGCCTGGCCTGCTCCTTAATACGCTTATAATACTCGTCTTCTGGTGAAATATTTGGGTTATAATAAAGAACAGTTATAGAAAAATATTCCGCCAGATAGCTTAAACAGTAACTGCTGCAAGGAGCACAGCAGCTATGCATTAAAAGGCGTGGCGTTTCTTTATCTGGTATATCTCTTATTATTTCATCAAGCATTACCTGGTAATTTACCTTGTCCATAAACAATCCTCTTTAATAAAATGCGTGCAAAAGGACAGAACTTTCAATAGCTTCTTTGGTAAGACCTATACCATCAAGGGTTTCCTGTGGTATTATTGAAAAAATTATACTGCATACTATATATATAACTATAAAGTCAATAAAAAAACCTGCTATAGCACCACATAT
The DNA here is from genome assembly GCA_910579085.1 of uncultured Lachnospiraceae bacterium. Taxonomy (GTDB): domain Bacteria; phylum Bacillota; class Clostridia; order Lachnospirales; family Lachnospiraceae; genus Butyribacter. The sequence goes on from CAJTRU010000022.1 coordinate 37,102, forward strand.
GCGGTCAATTTTTCCAATAACTGGAATATGGCTGGTAACTTTTAATACACTGGTTATATGGTGTAGTATTATTACTGAAATAACCAGTACAACCATAAAAACTATATTGTATGCTATATTACCAGCAGTATCTGCCATTATGCCTCCTGCAAATGCAGCAGGGGTCTGTGAAATTTGTCCATTTACATAACCCTCAAGCTGCGGTGAAAGCATATTTGCAAGCATTGAAGCAATAAAGTAAGAAGCCACAAGCACTGCAAGATTTGCAATTTTCATTACAAAGCCTGTTATATAACCTGTAATTACTGCTGCTATAAGCAGTACAGCTATTACAATATCTATAATTTTTATAATATCCATTACATTAATACATCTGCCATGTCATAGTAGCCGGCACCCTTGCCTTTCATAAACTTAGCAGCTACTACAGAGCCTTTTGCAAACACAGCCCTTGAGTATGCCATATGTGAAAGTGTTATTACTTCATCTGTACCTGCAAATATTACATCATGTGTTCCTGTTATTGTACCACCACGCACGGCAGAAATGCCAAGTTCCTCTTTGCCACGCTTTTTACGCACCTGTGAGCGGTCATATACGTACTCATACCTGTCGCCAAGTTCTTCATTAATAGAGTCTGCAAGAGCAAGGGCAGTACCTGAAGGTGCATCCAGCTTCTGGTTATGGTGCTTTTCTACAATTTCAATATCAAACCCGTTATCTGCAAGTTTTTTAGCAGCCTCTTTTACAAGCTTCATAAGAAGGTTAATTCCAAGTGACATATTAGCAGACCTTAATACAGCTACTTTTTTGCTTGCTTCTGTAACATATGCTGACTGTTCTTTAGAAAGCCCTGTTGAACATACAATAACAGGTATCTGCTTGTCCACTGCATAGTCCATCCTTTCTTCAATACCATTTGATGAAGAAAAGTCAATAATTACATCTGCTGTTACATCGCAGTCTGATATATCAGTAAAAACAGGATAACTGTTATCCCTGTTATTTATAATATCAATACCCGCAGCAATTACCACATCGTCATCATCATTTACGATATCTGTAATCATCTGTCCCATACGGCCATTGCATCCAACCATAATAATTTTAACCATATATAACCAACCCTTTCTTCTTATATGTATTTCTATATAACTTTTGCCAGGCATTGTATATGTCATAAAACATAAATCCTGTGTATATCTGGCAGCCTTCAATAATGCTGTTACAGCGGCCACCAGAAACACCTGTTATACTTATATATTATGCTACTACTTCAACACCTGCATCCTTCATTACCTGTTTTAATATCTCTTTATTAGCATCTTCCATTTCTGTAAGAGGCATACGGAGCGGGCCTGCTTTAAAGCCCATCAGGTTCATTGCTGCTTTTACAGGTATAGGGTTTACTTCAAGGAAAAGTGCCTTTGCAAGTTTTAAATACTTAAGCTGGAGTCCTGCACCAGCTTTAATATCTCCTGCTATTGTTTTATAAACCATATCATGCACTTCCTTAGGGATTACATGTGATAATACAGATATAACACCCTTGCCGCCAAGTGCAGTTATAGGTACAATCTGGTCATCATTGCCTGAATAAACATCAAGCCTGCCTTCTGACAGTGCCAGTATTTCAGCAACTTGTGAAATATCCCCTGATGCTTCCTTGACTGCCACAATATTTTCCACTTCTTTAGAAAGGGCTGCGAGTGTCTGCGGCTGTATATTAACTCCTGTACGCCCTTGTATATTATAAAGGACTACAGGTAAATCCATACTTGCTGCTATTTCTGTAAAATGTTTCTTTAATCCATTCTGTGTTGCTTTATTATAATAAGGAGATACTACTAAAACCCCGTCTGCACCTGCCTTGTAAGCTTCCTTTGACAAATAGACTGCTGTCTGTGTACAGTTTGAGCCTGTGCCTGCTATTACAGGTACACGCTTCTTTACCATATCTACACATGCTTTAATAGTTTCAATATGCTCCTCATGGGTCATTGTTGAAGCCTCACCTGTTGTGCCACAGACAATTATTGCATCTGTTTTATTTTCAATCTGGTAATTTACAATACGCTCCATCTCATCATAATTAACAGACCCGTCATCATGCATAGGTGTAATTAATGCAATTCCTGCACCTGTAAATATAGACATTTTTATCTCCTCCTAAATTATATGTATATTAACTATTTTTTAATTACATGTATTATTATATGTTCTCTTTATCTGCCTGTGCTATTCCCAGACACAAGATTATACCGTATCATCTTTTTCCAGGTCAATCTTTGAAACCACATCAGCATAGGGCAGAAGTTCCCTTGGAAGGTTTCTGCCAGTAAGTACAATCCTGCAGTAATCCTCCCTCATGCTGGTAAGGTTAATAATATCATCAACTGTTATTATCCCCAGGTCAGGAAGCGCCAGTACCTCATCAAGCACAAGCACATCACATTCGCCAGTGTCTATAACCTTCTTTGCAAAATTAAAACCATTAAGTATATTTTGTTTCTCTTCTTTCTGTTGTGACGCAAGCAGTAAATCATAAGACCTGTCTGCCTTTTCAAACCTGAACAGTTTTATTTCTGGCTCAAGCTTCCCAAGAAAATTAAATTCATCCGCTTCCTTTCCTTTAAGGAACTGGATAATAATTACAGAAAGCCCCTGGCCCGCTGCACGTATACACTGCCCTACAGCAGCAGACGTTTTTCCTTTGCCAGTACCATAATAAACCTGGACAATACCTTTACTCATTTTAATCCTCCATGCTGCAGCATCCAGCCTGTCCGTTACTATTTATATATGTATATCCTAGCAACGCCTGTTTCCAATGCAACAGGAAAATGGCCAGACAGCAACTTGACATTGCTAACTCTAGCCATTTTATCACATCTGGTTATAAAAAGCTACTATTTTTTCTTTTCAATCCATACACAATACATGCCATCTGTAAGCCAGAAGTTAAATCCCCTCTTCTTCAGCAATATATTCTAATTTGCTTACTGACACTTCATAAGCAACACGCTTTTCATACATATCTTCAGATATCTTTTTCTGGTACTCCCTGCTCTGTATCCTTCCCCAGAGCTGTATATGTGAACCAACCTCAAACTGGTCTGCAAACCTTGCATTTCTCCCCCAGCATATACAAGGAATATAATCAGACTTTCCATATGGCCTGTTTACTGCAAGAAGGACATCTGCAATCTCCCTGCCCAGAGGTGTCTTCCGGTACACCGGTCTCTTACAAACATACCCGTCAAGGAATATATGGTTCGGGTTCTGCTCTGCCTCTTCTGCATCCACCAGCATGGCCTCTCTTGCAAATACAGATAATACAAGCCTGTTCTTAGTCTCTTCATGCCTGTTATAAGAACGGAACTGCCCTGTTGCCTGGAGTATGCATCCCTTATAATCTTCTTTCACATCCATAAGCCTCTCAGAAACCATAACTGGTATAATATCATAAGAGTTGCTTAAACGGCATACAGCAATATTCACTATATAGAAGTTCTCACCATATACCTCATGGCTGAATGTAAATTCGCTTACTACCTCACCTGCAATTGTTACCTGGTTGTTTGTAAATACTTTATCCAACATATTTCTTATCCTCCATTTTTCTTAGGGCTTTGTGCCCTATCAGTAATTTGTTTTAATAATTTATATGTTCCTGTAATGGAATTTAGAACTATTATTCCCAAATTCTGCAAATTTTATGTATGACATTTTCCGGCTTTCTGTCCTATTCTATGTCTTTTACAAAAGCAGGAACAATTTTTAAATTATTTTTGTTACTTTTTCTTACTTGTATAATGCGCATATAATCAGTATACTTATATTTTGTGGATTTGTAATTAATTTTTTTATTAAATTTCTATTACATTTTTATTGCATGTGCATATATGGCTGTATCCGCACTTGCAATTATTATCCCCCGCACACTATTTGTTATAGTAATAATACCAAATCCTGGCATTTACTGCAAGAAATTTGTTACAGTCCACGCTTCCAGACAAGCTGGCACTGCTAGCACAAACAGTAATAAATACCGCTTCACAAGAAAGGACAGTACCTGATATGAAAATTAAACGTGATGATGTAAGGAATATTGCAATTATAGCCCATGTAGACCACGGAAAAACTACACTGGTTGACGAACTTTTAAAGCAGAGTGGTGTATTCCGCTCCAACCAGGAAGTTGCAGAAAGGGTTATGGACTCAGGTGATATTGAAAGGGAGCGTGGTATCACAATCCTGTCCAAAAATACTGCAATTACTTATAATAATACTAAAATCAACATTATAGATACACCTGGACATGCTGACTTCGGCGGTGAAGTTGAACGTGTCCTGAAAATGGTTAACGGCGTTGTACTTGTGGTTGATGCCTTTGAGGGTGCAATGCCACAGACAAAGTTTGTACTTAAAAAGGCACTTGAACTTGAACTGCCTGTTATTGCCTGCATTAACAAAACAGACAGGCCAGAAGCACGGCCTGCTGAAGTTGTAGACGAAGTCCTGGAACTGTTTATTGACCTGGACGCCAATGAAGAACAGCTTGACTGCCCGTTTATTTTTGCATCTGCCAAAAACGGCACAGCTTCATACAATGCAGAAGAACCTGGTACAGACATGGTTCCATTATTTGACACTATACTTAAATATATACCAGCCCCAGAAGGTGACCCTGATACTGGCACACAGGTACTTGTAAGCACTATTGACTACAACGACTATGTAGGCCGTATTGGAATAGGAAAAGTTGACAACGGGACTGTAAAAACAGGCCAGGATGTAGTAATTGTAAACCACCATGACCCTTCAAAACTTGTAAAAACCAGGATTGGCAAGCTCTATGAATTTGAAGGGCTTAAAAAGACGGAAGTAAAAGAAGCAGGCATAGGTTCAATAGTTGCAATTTCAGGTATTACAGATATCCATATTGGTGACACACTCTGCTCACCTGACAACCCTGCCCCAATACCGTTCCAGAAGATATCTGAACCTACTATTGCAATGCATTTCTTAGTTAATGACAGCCCGCTTGCAGGGCTTGAAGGCAAATATGTAACTTCAAGGCATCTGCGTGACAGGCTTTTTGCTGAATTAAACTCTGATGTAAGCCTGCGTGTAGAAGAAACAGAAAATACGGACAGCTTCAAGGTTTCAGGACGTGGTGAACTCCACCTTTCTGTACTTATTGAAAATATGAGACGTGAAGGCTATGAATTTGCGGTAAGCAAAGCAGAAGTCCTTTATAAAACTGATGAACGCGGAAACCGTCTTGAACCAATGGAACGTGCATATATTGATGTACCAGATGATTTCTCAGGAAGCGTAATACAAAAACTTAGCAACCGCAAAGGTGAACTTCTTGGCATGTCATCCATAGGCGGCAGCTATACAAGGCTCGAATTCCTTATACCATCACGCGGGCTTATAGGATACCGTGGCGAATTTATGACAGATACAAAAGGAAATGGAATTATAAACACTGTATTTGAAGAATATGGCCCATACAAAGGCGACATTGCATACCGTAAACAAGGCTCACTTATTGCATTTGAAGCAGGTGAAACCGTAGCATACGGGCTGTTTAACGCCCAGGACAGGGGAACACTGTTTATAGGGCCAGGTGAAAAAGTATATGCTGGCATGGTTATAGGCCAGAGCGGCAAAACAGAAGATATCGAACTTAATGTATGTAAAACAAAACATCTTACAAATACACGTTCTTCATCCGCTGATGAAGCCCTTAAACTTACAACACCAAAGAAACTAAGCCTTGAAGAAGCACTGGAATTTATAGATACAGATGAACTGCTGGAGATAACACCAGAAAGCCTGCGTATACGTAAGAAAATACTTGATTCAACATTGAGGTTCAGGGCATCTAAGAAAAAGCAGGGGTAAGGGGTTATAGATTGTAAATGGCAACACACAACACACAGGACTGTATTGTGTGCTGCCATATTAAAAAAGGAGAAAAATATGAATAGTAACCTGGTATATAAAAAAGAACCAAGAAAAGAACTGCTTAATGACGAAACCGTATTAATCTCACCACGCCATTCAATAGACCATAACCGCGTAACATCAAATATTTATTATGCATTTTGTACCTTTTAAAAAAATAAACCTTGTGAAACATTCAGTGATGGTATAGATATACACCTTACTGAAAATAACTGAGTAATACCAGATGTAATGATTATATGTAATAAAAATATTATAAAAAAATGGCGTATATGGTACTCCTGATTTAATTGTTGAAATCCTGTCCCCAGGTACAGCAAAAAACGTCCGCAGATATAAAAAAGATTTATATGAAAACAGGCATAAAAGAATATCGGATTACAGAGCCATTATCACGTACAATAGAAACATATCTGCTTAAAAATGGTAAATTTGTACTTGATGATGTTTACACTTCTTTATATGGCTATGAAGAACTTACAGAAGAAGAAAAAAATTATAAAAAAGAAGTACCAGTGTCTTTATATGATAATTTTAAAATACCAGTAGATGATATATTTGCAAATCTTTTTAAGCGGGGCAATCTACAGTACACAAAACTATAATGCAAGTGCATGATAAAAGAATAAATCATTGCTAAGAGCAGTAGGTATGAATATTAATAATACCCTTTATATCATGCACATTTTTAATATAATTATCCTATAAAGAAAATTATATATTTTATAAATTAATACTGTATAGTGAATTGTTCTAAAATATTTTTAATACTTGTTTATATGCCTTCCCCAATATTTTTTCTTAAGTTCTGCAAACTTATTTTGTATTAGGATATGATGAATACACCTTTATTCTCCAGCAGTATGGGCTGTTTTGCATAACACCCAGAATTTATTTAATATGACAGCCAAAAATATAACAAAAATACAAGTCACTATCATACTGATAAATCCATGTTTAAATTCTATATTAAATATCTCAATCAATAATTGTAATCCATAAAATACAGGAACATGCCACAGATATATTTGAAATGAAATTCCCCTTATATTTTTTTCTGAAATTAATGAGCTTTGCACCATTGGTGCAAAAACAAGAAATACAACAATTGAAGGGCAAATTATAAGTGTCCAAATA
>CAJTRU010000022.1:44227-53016 GCA_910579085.1 uncultured Lachnospiraceae bacterium
CAAATATACCAATTGAAATTTCTAGTAATTAAAATTACTAAAATTCCAATTACAAAAAATATTTCAGCATAAATTTTAATGGCTTTACTACTTATTACTTGATTTTTATACAAATCAAATAACATAACCCCTATGAAGAAACTGGCATATCCTCTACAATCTGATAAATGTACAAACGGAGCATCAAATCTAAAATGCCATCCCAATACACCAAGAAGAGTAAATAGAATATATAAAATAATCTTGTAGTATCTACTTCTGTCACTTCTAATCTTACTTATCAATTTTTCAATTGCATAATAGATTAAATATAACCATATTAAAACACAAATATACCAAATTGGATTATTAATAGCTGGTGTATATTCTATAATCCATCCTTGATTCACCAGCAGAAAACTTGTAATGATAGATGGTATTGAATGATTAATGTTCCAGATCCCCCCCCCCAATTTTACTTGATAAATTTTTATAATTATGAAACTCACCAAAACTGAAAATACGGCAGGTATCCATATTTTTTTAATTTTACTTACATACAAAGAAACAAATTTCTGTTCTATTTTCAATGTGTATGCTGCCAAAAATCCAGAAATTATAAAAAACAATTCAACAAAGTATCCATACTGAATAAATCCACCATAAAAATTCATCGCTTTTACTGAAAAACTATAATTAAATAATTGTTGGTAATGATGAAATACAATACAAATACTTGCAAAAAATTTTATCATATCTATATTAGTAAGGCACTGCTGTTTCATTATTTAGTTCCATCTCCTTAGTCTTTATTAAATCTAAATTGTATCATAAAATGAACTATCTTTATCCCTTAATATTGTACCTGCCGCAGAATACACTTCCCCTTTCAATGTATTACAATTTATATATGTGCCAGCTCCAACAAGTGTTTTGTCCGATATTTGGATATTATTCCTTACTGTTGCATTTGTACCAAAAAAACAACAATCCCCAATTTCACATTCTCCAGCTATTGTGCATCCAGCTCCAAAAAAATTAAAATTTCCAATATTATTATTATGTGTAATCACAGCATTACTCCAGAAAATATTACAATCTCCTATCTTTACAAATGGTTCTATAATGGTATTAGCCATAACAATTGATCCTTCTCCCAAAGAAACATTATCTGCTATTACAGAGGACGGATGAATAAACGAACAGATTTCAAACCCAGCATTTTTGACTTGTCTATAAACTTTTTTTCTTATATTATTCATATTATTATATCCAATACCAATCAAAATTGAAATATTTTCTTTATGCCAAATTAAATCCTCAAAAGGCACAAGCGGATATAAAAGTTGCTCATTACCTTTTATATACTCTTTATTTAATGTATATCCAGATACTTTTATACCAAACTGTTCTTCCTCATAATAAGCAAGAATCTGAGAGAAATGTGTAATGCCAAATACATATATCTCCTTCATTTTTTTCACCTCTTCTATCAAAAATAAGCAAAAACACCTTTCCTCATGATACAAATAATAACAATTCCATATATCATTTTACTCATAATGCTTTTTAATGTAACAGCCTGCACGGTTAGAACTATCCTTTGCTTGTCCTATTAACAAAGGAGAGATGTTTATCACATCTAAAATATCTTTTGGGTTTTCCTCTCTTAACTGTTCAAAACATTCCATATCTTCTTTTGTAAATATAAAAACACTCTCAACTGACTGGGGTTCACAAACCTTTGTGAAATCAGGTGCTTTTCCAACAGCAATCTGTATTACCATTGCAACAAAATCATATCCCGTCGAATAACGGACCAAATGACTGCCAATACAATCCCCTCCCATCCGTCCTCCAATTTCAATGATTTTTATTTTCCCTTCAGCATCAATCTTAATTTCTGAATGAGAGGCTCCATTCTCTATTCCAAGTGTATCTAAAGCATGACTAACAACAGAAATTACTTTCCACAGAATTCTTTGCTCAACAAATGCCGGCTGCAAATGACCAGTTTCAATAAAATGTGGTGCACCAGTTGTATACTTTTTTGTCAATGCTAAAAAATAATGCCTTCCATGATACGAAATAAATTCAACGCTGTATTCCTGCCCCTCCACATATTCCTCTATTAATGCTTTCTTTTCAAAACTTACTTCAATTGCATTACTAACAGCAATCCTAAGATATTCCGATGACATTAATTTATTAATTCCACGGCTTCCGCTCCTGTCTGTTGGTTTCACAATAACTGGATATTCCAATTCTAAAGATGATAAATTAGTATCTCTATTTACAACAATGCTCTTGGGACTTGGATCTCCACCATTTTCAAAAGCACAACGCATTAGATGTTTGTTTGTACTTCTTTTTGTACAAACCATGCTGTTTCCAATAAGTCCCATTTTCTCTGCAACATAATTCACAGTAATAATAGCTAAATCAGAGGCAATGCTACAAATACCACAAATACCTATATCCTTGCATTTAGAAAGGATTTCATCTATTTCAACTATACTGATTGAATAAAAAAAATCAGCAGCCGACTCTCCAACATCACCTACTGCCCATGCAAACACATGTGTTGTATATCCCATCTCTTTTGCTTTCAGAATTAATGGTAATTGAAAACAAGTTGCCCCAATAATCGCTAAATTTTCTTCTTTTTTCATTAAAAAATACCATTATACAGCAATAACAGAAACAGTAGTATACAAGAATGGACTATTCTTTCAGGATTGCCATAAATACAACATTTTCATATCTGCCATCAAGAAAAACCATATCCCGAAACTCACCCTCTTTCATATATCCAGAAGAATAATAACTACGACATGCTATTTCATTTGACTTTAAAACTCTCAGAAATATTCTATGGAAACCAAGTACTTCCAGTCCAAACACCGTAAACAACTGCGTTGCTTCTGTACCATATCCCTTTCCTATTGAATTATCTTCACCTATAAAAATTCCAAACTCAGCACTTTTATACACGTGATTAATATTGTGAAAATAAACAGAGCCAATCTCACAATTAGAACTTCTTTCACAAATAATATACTGAATAACCTCGCCTGTTAAAACTTTGTTTTTAATCCATTCTTCATGCATTGCACAGGTAAAAGTTTCCCGAAAAATAAACTTTTCTCTTACTCTTGGATTGTTTCTCCACGAAACGATACGCTGCGTATCCCCCCCCCTAAAAATAAGCATAGGTCTTAAATATACTTTATTTCCATATATCAATTCTGTCATGTTAGTTCTACTCCTTAAAATATTAATTGTCAATTTTTATTTTCATTCTTTAGTTTTATAGATATATATAATTTAAAAACCATGATGGTTATTTTTTAAAAAATTCCATTGTTTTGTTGATAACCTTCTGTAAATCATCTTTATTAATGTTGTAATACATTGGTAAACGAACAAGTCTGTCACTATCATAGGTTGTGTGTTCATCCTTACCAAAAAAACGGCCAAACTTTTTACCAGCGGGTGCACTATGCAAAGGAACATAATGGAACACACACAAAATATCATTTTCTTTCATAAACTTGATGTATGCCTGTCTTGTTTCTAAATCTTTACACTTGATATAAAACATGTGTGCATTATGAACACATCCTTCTGGGATAACCGGAAGTTCAATCATTCCTTTATCTTTTAAAACCTTAAATGCTTTATAATATGTATTCCATGTAGCAAGCCGGTTATTATTAATCTTATCAGCTATTTCTAACTGTGCCCACAAGTATGCAGCGTTTAAATCACTTTGCAGGTAACTATCCCCAAAGTCAACCCAGTTATATTTTGCCACCTGGCCACGGAAAAACTGGGCTCTGTTAGTACCTTTTTCACGAAGGATTTCAGCTTTTTCAATAAAAATTCCATTGTTGATTACAATGGCACCACCCTCTCCCATGGAATAATTCTTTGTTTCATGGAATGAATAGCAGCCAAAATCACCAATTGTACCACATGCCTTTCCCTTATAAGTGCTCATGACAGCCTGTGCCGCATCTTCAACAACCAAAAGATTGTATTTCTTTGCAATGGACATAATTGTATCCATTTCGCAAGCAACACCTGCATAATGTACAGGACAAATTACTCTTGTTTTTTCTGTAATAGCAGCCTCAATCTTTGTTTCATCAATATTCATAGTATCAGGGCGGATATCTACAAAGACCAGGTTAGCACCAGCCAGGACAAAGGAATTTGCTGTTGAAGAAAAAGTGAAAGATGGCAAAATAACCTCATCTCCAGGCTTCAACCCACAGAGAATTGCAGCCATATCAAGAGCTGTCGATCCACTAGTCGTCAAAAGAACTTTCTTTGCGTTAAAACGCTGTTCCATCCATTCACCACATCTCTTTGAAAATGCCCCATCACCACAAATCTTTCGATTTTCAATAGCTTCTCTCATATAATCAAATTCTTTTCCAACAAATGGTGGTATATTAAAATTAATCATGTAAAATCCTCCTCAGAATCTTTTGTATAAATACAATTGGAAATTTCGGTGTCAGATTCTTATTTAACTTCTTAGCAATACTCCGGCTCAACATTCCATCTACATCTAGTCTTGAAATATACTCAGCCCGAAAATCTGTTGTATCAATCCGTTCAATATTAGTAAACTCAAAATCTGTCTTTCCAAACTTAATTAAATTTTTTAAATTATTCATAAATTGTTCTTCCGTCAATACAGAACCCATCATATTTTGTTCCTTTTTTTTTCTGTACCCTTCATCAGACAAAAGTTTATCAATTTCGTTTGTAATTTCTTCATAACTGTTAAATTCTATTTCACGTTTTTCTTGATTTAGCAAAATTCCCTCATGATCTGAATTATGTTTTAAGGTGACTGGAATTTTATTTGCAATAGCTGCATAGCGCATCATTAATCCACCAAACATAGGGTATGTATTCAAGTAAAAAATACAATTTTCAATCAATCTAAAAAAATCAGCCCTTTCAGCAATCAGATATGCTTGATTGGGAAATTCTGAAATAATCTTCTTCATTTCAGTTTCATCTCCACTGCCAGCATATAAAAATTTAATATCTGGATAATTTTTCAATATGAATCTAACAATTTTGTAATACAGTAACCTTTCATCTCCTAAAGTTTTATAAAGAAAACCTCCGCTAAAAATGTATTTTTCAGTTTGTATATCAAATGGCAATGGTATAGAAACTTCATCCTGACTAATATATAAACAACAATCCAACATCCTGATTTTATCTGCAGTGATACCACGCTCATATACAGAGTTACTTGCACCAACCATCCTTGATTCCAAAAATAAATCCGCTGCATTGATTCCTAACCAGAATGCATGGTCTGTTAAATCAATCTGAAACCGTTGTACTTTTCCCACAAAACAATCAAAAACGACAGTCGCCGATACGTCATAAGGTGTCGTATAAAAAAATGCAAATGCTGGATGATATTTTAAGAAAACCTGCATAATTTCGTTACACCAATTTGTGTAGCTTTTATGTGTATCAATGAATACCATTCTGCAATTTTTTTTGTTTAACTCTGCCTCAATATGTGGAATTCTCCCCTTGCCATCATCTATCGTTACATAAATCAAATCATAGCCAGCATTAACTAATGCTCTTACATAACAAACAGCCCACCCCCTCAAGTCCAAGCCAAAGCCATCATAAAAAAGAACACAATTATCATTCGTCAGATAATAATCCAAGGCAGACATTTTCATTGTATCTGATATCTTAAGCAGCATCTCTTCTGCTTTATAAGATACATATTGCTGGTTAATCTCATATTGTATTGCTGCATAAGCATTAATACATTGAAGTGCCATGTCAAATTTTCCATTTTCTATTGACCTGCTGGCAACATTTATGAGTTTTTCCAATACTACACTTACCTTTTTTAATTTTTCCATATACGAATTTCATACCTCCAAATATAGACTACCTTTTCTTTTTATTAAATGCATTTCAGCTTCATTTACTTTTGTTTCTTAATTTTCCACTTGACTGTTTCTAGTATCTCACTCACAAGTTCATTTTTTAGTAATATTTGTATCAATAAATAAACACTCACACTACCCACCAAACTGAAAGCAAACCTTATCCATAAATCATCAATCCCTTTGCATGCCATACATACAGCAATAATTCCAACACAGCCAATTAAAGGTGAAAAAATAAGCGCTCCTACCCTTTCCACCTTTATACGTTTATCCACCTTGAATAATAAAAGAACTAAAATAAACAGACTGCACATTGCCGTAGTGCCTGCAGCAGCTTTTGCCCCAAATATCGGAATCAAAAAATAATTTCCAACCACATTGACAATAGCAGTCATACAACAAACAATCATATAATACTTTTCCTGTTTTGAAGGCAACAAAATAGCATTGCCCAAAAAGTTACCACCAAATAATGAAAAAACATAACCAATCATAAGTATTTGTAAAATAGGAGCAGCTTCAATAAAAGCAGAATCAGATGCTACAAGAATAATATCTTTTGCAACGACAAAACATCCTACTACACAAGGTAACCCTAGCAATATATTAAAACCAAGTATTTTTCTTAGCAGTCTGTTTACGTCCTTGTACCTTTTCTCTACGAAATAATATGACATCCTTGGCATGATTACCCACAGCAATGATGTAACAAGCTGTGCTATCATATTTGACATTTTATGCGCTGCACTATATATCCCCACTTCATAATCCCCATGCATCAAGCCAAGCATCGTACTATCAACACTATTGAAAACGGTCTGTGCCAAAGTCATAACAAAAAGATAAAAAATAGGCATCATATGCTGGTTCCATTTGATATGTAAAGTAAATCTTACTCTGCAATATCTTCTTCGGTACCATATGTTTGTTACACTGGCGCCAGTTGAAGATATAAGGTTAATAACGGCGTATTTAATATAGTCTTCCGGTTTATGAACAAAAATAAACATGAGTAGCAGACTTACAACTTGGAACATGACAGATCGGATTGTAATAAACTTAAAATCTTCTATTGCAGAGTTCAGCCAGTCTGCACCAAGTGTAACCGCCAAAATGGAAAGACTTTGTATAACAATAAGAACTCTGTAATTCTCTAGTTTTTTATAACATATTAATGTAACCAACAAAGCAAGATAAGCTATTATTGTTGTAATTATATTTATACTAAATATCTGGCTTGCCATACCACTTAATTCTTCTTTATTATCTCTTACCCCAGAGCACTCTCTTATAGCATATGTAGTAATCCCAAGTGAAGCTATAAGACTGAAGTATGAAACAATTGATAATCCAAAGTTAATTTTCCCAATATTCTCCGTAAGTAGAACTCTGGAAATATATGGAAATGTAATTAATGGAAACAGGATTGATGACCCCATTTTTAGCATACTATAAACCGAATTCTTTTTAATGCTCTTTTGCGACATGCAATATGCCTCCTAAATTTAATAGTTATCCTTTATAAGCCTTGTTTCATAATTATATTAAGAATCTTTAATAACTGGTTTGAATCTGTATTCTTCTTATGAAATCTCAAAAAGTATCATGGTCTCCATTCAATGTTTTCTCTAAGAATTCTAATTGGCATACCCGCAAATATACAATTATTCCTTATAATTGTATGTCTAATTGAGGAATCAGCACAAACCACACAACCATTGGCAATTTCTACACCTTTATATATTTTTACACCACTACATATCCAAACATGATTTCCAATCGTAACAGGCCTTGATTGATTTAGTAATTGACCATCTAAAAAAATATCATGAAAGTCTGTATCCATGATTTGAGTGTTCCAGGATATCCTGCATCCATTTCCAATAGTAATTTTATTAGTTGATATTACTTTGCACTCACCCATTAATTTTACATCTGAACCAAAAGATAATTCAGCATCTTTTGTCACACTAATTTCAGTTCCCCCCCCCAATATACAATTACCATTAAATGTAATATTTCCCTCAATATGCAGTATTATCCTCTTTGTATATGAAAGACCAGATCCATCAAATCCCATTCTAATCGTTCCAAAGTGGTTTTGATTATCCAGCCTGATTTTTCCGCTTGTAGAAATAAATTTAGTTAAAGGAGATACGATTATGGGAACTCTTAAAGCATCTTTAAATGGCAGTGTACGCAAACATAAATATAATGACTTTGGTAATCCTAACAAAATTAATAGATGTCTCAAAAAACGTTTCATTTTCAACCTTTCCTTATAAAAATTCTTCTAGGTAATAACCTTGTTTTATTATTAATATGAAAAATTCTTACTTTTCTATTTTTATCATAAAACATGACTATTACTTTGTTTAACCATTAGTGCTTGTTTTTTATACACGTCTGTTTTTTTAATAAAATAAAACAATAACAAATAATATAATTCAGTTCTGAATGATGGTATACTTGTCAATGTATATACAATCCAATAACTAAGACTCAGAAAAAATACTGGTTTTGAATGGTATCTTCCCGGAATTTTTATAACTGAATAATATGCCAGAAAAAGATTTGCAAATATTCCAACTATACCATGTCTGGTCATCTGAATAAACCACACACTTTCATATCCCAATGCTGCAACAGTATATTGGTTAACAACAATACTTTCAAATTTCTCTCCTAAACCACCTATTGGAGACATTTTAAGCAATGATACGACTGCATCCAGCTGGGACAGCCGCTGTTCCCAGCTACTTCCACCAACACTTTTCTGTGCAGATTTATTAAATAAGCTAAGAAATATATTAATATTGTCATTTAATAATGGATAAGCAAATCCTATCAATATAATTC
>CAJTRU010000022.1:53026-55128 GCA_910579085.1 uncultured Lachnospiraceae bacterium
ATATAATTCCCAATAAAATAAACTTATAAAATTTCTTTTTATTAAAATTAATTGTAGCCATTAATCCAATAATTAAAAATAATATGCAAGAACGCATTTTAGTTAAAATAACACATAAAACACATAAAATTGCAGAAAAAATAGAAATAAATTTATAATAACGTGGAAATTTTTCATTATAAATTACCAATGTTACACAAATAAAAATCACAAACAATGCAAGAGTCATTCCTGCTCCAATAGGATGTTCCATAACTGAAATTAACCTATACCCTCTTTTAAGTGCTTGGGATGTTGAAGAATATAGTACAATTCCACCATCAAGCAAATCATTTTTATAATCTATAAATGGATTTGTCTTTGTATAATACTCAAAAATGCCATACAAAGTTATTACAAAAAAACTAATTGAAAAATATTTTATAATGCAATTTAAATCTTTTTCAGTATCAAAACTTTTCCATATTAACCATATAAAAACTATATTCTCAAGTATCATTGATATAGCTCTTGTCAGCTCACTTCCAAAACCTGCAACTGAAAAAAAACAGGTCAAAAAATATGAAACTGCAATTATAGTTAGTGGCATAGTATACGGAAATTTAACTTTTGAATAATCTGTATTTCTTTTACTGCTAAAAAAACTTATTAAAAAAACAATATCCATTAAAAGACTTAATGTAATTGAAGGAATACTATCCCCCTGTATAATTACAATGCTTGGATGCCAGAATAATCTTAATATTAAAAACAACACCATAGATTTCTTATAATTTACAAATGAGAATATAGAAATAGCAAAACCCATGAAAATAAATATCATTGTCTCACCTCCTTCACCAGAAGTCTATATATATCATTTGCACTTCCTTCACCAACTTTGTTGTAAAATATATCTATGTTTTTATTAATAAATTCTTTATTTATTTTGCTAAAATCAATTTGTAGTAATTTATTTATAATATTTTCAGGAAAACGGTATTTTATAAGTTTTGCTGGAACTCCACCAACAATTGCATATGGAGGAACACTTTTAGTTACAACACTACCTGCTGCAATAACCGCCCCCTGTCCAATTTCAACCCCTGACATAATAGTAACTCTTTGTCCAATCCAGACATCATCCTTAACTATAATAGGTCCATTTGAATATGCTTCATTTTTTTCGCCAAAAAAATTTACAAGAAAAGGATATGTAGATAACATATAATAATCATGGTTTCCTCCAAGTATAAAAAGAACCTCTCCTGCAATTGAACAAAAATCACCTATGATTAATTTTTCCATGCTTGCTCCAAAACTTGAAAAATTAATTTCACCATATGTATATCTCCCAACAGTAACTATTCCATTATGAATTTCTTCATCATATTCCTTGGAATAGTTTCTCCTCCCAATATTGGTCATATTGTGTTGGTTTATTATTCTCCAATACTGACGCAATTTTCTCAACTTTATTTTATTAAGTATCTTTTTCCAAACTATCATATTACTTATTTCCAATTTTTTTTATTATATTTTTTATTTTTGTCACTACTTTATATATTTTAAAATTACTTTCTGCCACATTTATTATAAAACAAGAGGTATTTCTATATATTTTGTGATAATAGCATAAAGAATTAAATTTTATTTCCATTATATCTAATGGAGTTTTTGTTTTACGTACTGTAGCACCTCCTTCATGTATGATAGTAAAATCATTATCAAAAAAAACTTTGTATTTCCTTCGTGCATATCTTTCACTAAGTATCATTTCTTCAGCGTATAAAAAAGTATTTTCATCAAATCCATTAACGGACTCAAATACCTCTGCACGGGTTACAAAAAAACAGCCTGATACCCAGTAACAAAATTTTGATTTTCCATCATAGTCAAGATCCCCTTTGACATTGTAGAACGGCATCATATATCCCCAATAATTAAATACCAGCTGTTTTGCAGTTGATATTTTTTTGTATGGACTTTGTTCTTTTCCATCTAGTCCAATTACATGAAAACCAATTATACCTATATCAGGATTTTCTTCAAAAATTGTAAATATTCTATCTGTATCAAATTTTTCTTTGAAAATTATGTCATTATTACTAAAAAGATAATAA
>CAJTRU010000023.1 GCA_910579085.1 uncultured Lachnospiraceae bacterium
CTGGCAACAGAAACCGTCCGTTTACCATACACAGGATAACTGCAAATTATCTTATACTTACAAGTTTTAGCTAATATAAAATTTATGAATCAGCCGTGGCATATTATGCTTTCTGCTTGCTATCATATATACTAGCATGTATAATATACCAATAAGGATAATGCCTGTATATGTGGCATTACTGGACACCAGCGAATATTATAATATACAGATAATTTTATATAAAAGGAGAAATTTTATGGGATGTCTTGGAAACTTAATATGGTTTTTATTTGGAGGATTATGGCAGGGGCTCTGCTGGAGTTTATGTGGTATACTATGGTGTATTACAATTATCGGAGTTCCAATAGGATGCCAGTGTTTTAAAATGGCATCACTTGCTTTTTTTCCATTTGGCAAGGATGTACAATATGGCGGAAGTACAGTTTCTTTCCTGGCAAATATTTTATGGATTGTACTAAGCGGCGTCCCGCTTGCGGTTTCTGCCACAATAAACGGTGTTCTTTTATGTTGTACAATTATTGGAATTCCATTTGGAATACAGTGTTTTAAAATTGCAAAGCTTGCACTTATGCCTTTTGGCACAGTTATAATTAATAATTAAAAACCTGTTTCTGGCAAAATGCATGTCTTGTTAATATTACGGACATGCATTTGTATGAAAAAAATATAAAAATTCATTCTTTAACTAGTAATTTACCCTGAAATGCATTAAAATTATTATTATAAAACATTTTAACGGAGGTATTCATATGGCAGTTACAATTTTTGCGGCAATAGATGTTGGTTCACACCAGACAACACTGCGTATTTATGAAGTTTCTAAAAAATATGGCGTGCATGAGATAGAATCTGTGCACCACACCGCACGGTTAGGGCTTGAAACATATTCAACACAGCATATAAGCTACCATACTATTGATAAACTTTGTAATATCTTAATTGGCTTTTCTGCCAAAATGAAGGAATATGGCATTACTGACTATATGATTACTGCTACAAGCGCCCTGCGTGAAGCAGACAATAACTTAATTGTGCTTGACCAGGTAAAACAGCGCACAGGATTTCTTATTAAAATACTCAGCAACCCTGAACAGAGGTATCTATGTTATAAATCAATAGCCCTTAAGGAGAATTCTTTCCATAAGCTTATCCAGAAAGGTACCCTGCTTGTAGATGTTGGTGGCGGAAGCATCCAGCTTTCACTTTTTGATAAAAATGTACTTGTTATTTCACAGAACATAATGATTGGCTCTTTAAGGATTAATGAAGTGCTCCAGGCTATGAAGTCACAGACAGACAATTACCAGAACCTTGTATATGAATATATTTCAAATGATTTGCACAATTTTGTATCACTTTATATGCTAGAACACAATGTTAAAAATATTATTGCTGTAGGAAACCAGCTACAGAGTTTTGTAAAATATTTAAGTGTGCACAATTTCGGGAACTTACAGCCTGTTGATGCAAAGGGCAAAAAGAAAGACTCCATTAACAGACAGGAATATGAAGAATTTTACCAGTCAATAACTTCACAGAGCCCTGAAGAACTTTCAAGGGAACTTGATACACCTGTTGAAAGGACTACCCTGCTGCTTCCTATTGCAATGATTTTCCATAATATATTTGAAGAGACAAAAGCGGAACAGATATGGCTTTCTGGCATAACATTATGTGACGGCATGGCAGCAGATTTTGCAGAGCGGAAGGAAAAAATAACACCTGCACATAATTTTACCGAAAGCATGGTATCAGCTTCAAGATATGTTGCCAAACGGTATAAATGTGAAGATGCCCACAATAATAATGTAGAGGATATTTCCCTTAAAATATTTGATGCATTAAAAAAACAGAACAACCTTACAAAACGCGACAGGCTTATTTTACAGATATCTGCTATACTTAACAGTTGTGGCAAATTTATTAATCTGAATGATGTTGGTGAAAATTCATATAAAATAATTATGTCCACAGAAATAATAGGGCTTTCGCAAAGAGAACGGATGATGGTGGCAAATATTACCAGATACCCTAATGAAAGATTTCCAAGTTATGAGGAAACTGAGGATGCATTTACAAGTGAAGACTATATAAAAGCTGCTAAATTAAACGCAATACTAAAGCTCGCAATATCAATGGATAAAAGCCACCGCCAGAAGTTCCGCAATATAACTGTAGAACTGAAAGACAACAAACTCGCAATAACAGGCAGGACTCTTTATGATATTACGCTTGAACAGGGCATATTTAAGAAATGTTCGGATTTCTTTGAAGAAGTATATGGCATCCTGCCTGTACTTAAACAGAAAAAACAGTTCTAATAATTCCAGAATGGAGGATTTATATGGCAGAAAAAAATAATTTTATTAAACCAGAATATTTTTATAACCGTGAATTAAGCTGGATTTCATTTAACTACCGTGTACTTAGTGAAGCACAGGATAAAGGACGCCCTCTTTTTGACAGAATGGGTTTTCTTGCAATTACTGCTTCAAACCTTGATGAATTTTTTATGATACGTGTTGCCTCACTTAAAGATATGGTACAGGTTAATTATACTAAAAAAGATATTGCGGGAATGACACCTGTAGAACAGCTTGCCGCAATAAGCGGAAAAGCACACCAGCTTGTTAAAGACCAGTATAATATATATAACTATGAAGTTATACCTGACCTTCTTAATAATGGCTTAAAGATTATTTCATATTATGAAGACCTGAACCATGAACAGGCAAAATATGTGGATAGTTTCTTCCAGTCAGAAGTGTTCCCTGTACTTACGCCTATGGCTGTAGATTCTTCAAGGCCTTTCCCGCTTATACGTAACAAGACATTGAATATAGGTGCTGTAATTAAGATAAAACCTGGCTCTGGCAAAGAAGGGAATACACAGTTCAGGGAACTTTACATGTCACATTACAATAAAAAGAAACAGGACGGTGACACAGGAAGTATTGATTTTGCAACAGTACAAGTACCTTCTGTACTCCCACGTTTTGTAGAAATACCTTCAAGTGACGGGATACAGAAGACTTTTATACTTCTGGAACAGATTATTGAGAAAAATATTGAGAAGCTTTTTATAAATTATGAAGTACTTTCGGCATTTCCATACAGGATTATGAGAAATGCTGACCTTGATATTGAAGAGGATGAGGCAGCAGACCTTCTTGTTGAAATTGAACGCCAGCTTAAAAAGCGCCAGTGGGGGCAGGCTATACGCCTTGAAGTTGAGGATGGAATTGATAAACGCCTGCTTAAAACCCTTAAGGATGAACTCCAGGTTAGTGAAGAAGATATATTTAAAATTAATGGCCCGCTTGACCTGACATTCCTGTCAAAATTCACTAAGATAGACGGCTTTGATAACCTGCGCCAGAAAGGTTATACACCACAGCCTGCCAAATATCTTAAAGGCAATGATAACCTTTTTGAACAGATACGTGAACATGATATACTGCTCCACCACCCATATGAGACATTTGAGCCAGTTGTTAATTTTGTACGCCAGGCATCAAAAGACCCTGATGTGCTTGCAATTAAACAGACACTTTACCGTGTAAGCAGCAATTCACCTATTATAGCTTCGCTTGCTGCTGCTGCTGAAAATGGCAAACAGGTAACTGTACTTGTTGAGTTAAAAGCCAGGTTTGATGAGAAAAACAATATTATATGGGCAAGAAAGCTTGAACAGGCAGGCTGCCATGTAATATACGGCCTTGTAGGCTTAAAAACACATAGCAAGATTACACTTGTAGTCCGCAAAGAAGAAGACGGGATAAGACGCTATGTCCATCTTGGAACAGGAAACTATAATGACAGCACTGCTAAAATTTATACTGATATGGGACTTCTTACATGCCAGAAATCAATAGGTGCAGATGCAACAGCAGTGTTTAACATGCTTTCAGGTTATTCAGAACCTGCCGTATGGAATAAGCTTGCAATAGCGCCTATATGGCTGCGTGACCGTTTTATATCCCTTATAAAACGCGAAACAGAATTTGCAAAACAGGGCAAAAAAGCCTTTATTAAAGCAAAAATGAATTCCTTGTGTGACCAGGGCATAATTGCAGCACTTTATGAGGCTTCAGCAGCAGGAGTTAAAACAGACCTTGTAGTCCGTGGTATCTGCTGTCTTAAAACAGACCTTAAAGGAATTAGTGAAAATATTACAGTGCGTTCAATAGTAGGGAACTTCCTTGAACACAGCCGTATATTTTATTTCCATAATAACGGCTTTGAAGAAGTATTTATGGGAAGTGCTGACTGGATGCCACGTAACCTTGACAAACGCGTAGAAATACTTTTCCCTGTAGAAGATGAAGAACTAAAGCAGGAAGTCATCCATATTCTGGATATACAGCTTACTGATAATACAAAAGCAAGAATAATGCAGCCTGACGGCAGTTACATTATACCTGCATTAAGCCCTGGTACAAGTAAAATCTGTGCACAGGACTATTTCTGTAAAGAAGCTGTGGCTACAGCAAACCCAGGAAAGAAAACTTCTGGAAGTGATAAACAATGTTTTGAACCACTTGTTGGTGAACCAGAAGAGAAAATGTAATACTCTGTAAAAGGGGTTAAAACAGTGGAAAGCTAATAAAGCGCTGTATTAAATACAGCGCCTTAATCCACGTATCTTTTTATATCCCTAAACACATTTAATATGCCCCTGGACCATAAATCCCATCCTTTTAATACGCTATTCACCCATTTTAAGCTTCAGGACTCTTAATTCTTCTTCAAAGTTCTCCTTAAGCTTAAATGCCTTTATGCTTTGTTCAGAAGAAGCACCCACCAGATTACCATACTTAATAAGTAATGAACAAAACTCAATCTTTTCTTTAAGCTCTTTTTCTTCCATTTTTAACTTATCCATAGCATCCCCCGTTCTTCCCGTAACATTATGTCCCTGCGGTCCACCAGTACGGCATAATAATTTATTATTTTTATCTTTTTTGTATATATGGTATTATACATCTTTATTACAAATTATTCAATATACAAGAATTTATTCTTTGAAAAATTTCTAAAATTTTCATATTTATTAAAAATCCATGGCAGAAAGCATAAATAAATACCTGCCTTTTCCATAACTGGAATGGATACCAGGAACACAATAAGAACGGTTTGTTTTAAAGATATGGCTGCATTTCTTCGCAAAGCTTGCTTTCTATAGAAACAAGTTTTTTACATATATCTTTTGAAGTATCGTCTGCTTCTGGATACTTATTCATATACATATGGAGTGATTTTATTCCCATATTACATCCATCAGTAATAAGGCTTGCAATAGTTGCATCACTTTCATCCATTGCCATTTTAAAGTTAGTCTTTAACCATGACATCCCTTTTGCCATAGGTGCGGGTTCTTTCTCTTCACTGTTATGTTCCAGAAGAAGTGAATGTAGTTCATTGCCAAGTTTTTCATGATGCATCCTGCTGTCATTTAATACATCCCTTAATTCAGTTGCTTTTACTTTATCCAGGATTTCATTAATTGAGTCAACAGCCATTTTAGTTCCAGAATCACATTCTTTTAATAACTGGATTGTGTCATTGTTTTCCATAATAAAACCTCCTGTTATATTAATATTTAAAATAATAAGATTATTATAAACAGGATTAATAAATTTATTCATTTTAACCACTGGCCCAGCACCTGGCTGTCTTTCTGTACTACATAACCGCTTCCGCCCCTGCCCTTTACATCCTCTGCCATACTAACCACCATAACTGCATTTTTGGTATTCTCTGTTGTAAATACAACAAACCAGCCAAGCTCAGTCCCAGAATTGTCATCCTTTGACATTTTAATTTCAGCAGTTCCAGTTTTTCCTGCAAGCTGTATATTGTCCATATGTGCAGCATACCCAGTCCCAGCAGGGTCATTTACAACCTTAACCATAGCACTTAATACTTTGTTTGCTGGCTGTGCCCCAATTGCATTGGAAATCCAGTATTCCGCTTCTGCTTTCTTTCTATATAACAAATATGGTTTAATAATATTTCCATTATTTAAAAAAGCTGAATAAATACACGCCAGATGCAGAGGGTTTATTAAAACCTGGCCCTGGCCATAACCAGTATCTGCAAGCTGTATCTCTGTTTCTATATTATCTGTATTAGAAAACTGCGATTCCGCCATTTTAATTCCAAATGGCAGTTCTTCATTAAATCCAAGCCTTAACAAAAAATCCTTTAACTTACCTGCACCAATTCTTAATGCTGCCTTGGCAAAATAAATATTATCTGAATTAACCAGGGCATTTTCCAGTATAGCAGGGTTTGTATCATGGAGTGTTGTTATATAATAAGACCCCCATGATAAATCCTTTTGCCAGCTTAACCCTCCGCTGCCATAGTCTTCTGCCCATATAGTTGTCCCTGTTTCAAGGCCTGCTGCCGCAATTACTGGTTTAAATGAAGAACCAGGACACCATGCCTGGCGGAAACGGTTATACATAGGCTTGTCTTTATTATTGTTTAAAATATCCCATTCTTTTGAAGACATCCCAGTAATAAAACTGTTGCTATCATATGATGGTGTACTTACAAGTGCCAGGACTTCCCCAGTGTATGGGTTTATTGCCACAGAACAGCTTTTATCTTCTTTAAACTGGTTATATAATGCTATTTGTAAGTCTATATCAACAGAAAGTTTTATATCCTGCCCATGCTGCACTGGCTTATAAGCAATTTCTTCTTTCTCTTTGCCTTCATCATCTATTATATAAATCCTGCATCCGTCTGTCCCCTTTAACTGGCTTTCAAACAGGGCTTCTGCACCACTTCTTCCGATTACGCTGCTTTCAGAATATCCTTCCCCTTTATGTTTTTCCAGGTCATCTGCTGTAACATTCTGTACATATCCTGAAAGATGTGCAGCAGCTTTACCATAAGGGTATTCTCTTGCTTCTTTACCAGATATCATTACCCCTGGAATTTCCAGTAACTTTTCCTGGCGTTCTTTTTCTTTTATAATTTTAGTATCCGGGCTGCCAGACAATAAATCTGTTTCTTTTATCTTTGGAATGGTCTTTAACGGCACAAACAATCCATCCTTAACCCAGCCAGCCGAAAGTTTCTTTTTAATATCTGTTTTTTTCATGCCAAGAAGGCCTGCAATTTTTTTATATGTATTCTTTTTATCCTTAATCTTTCCAGGAACAACACCAGCTACGGACACAGTACCATTACCTGCAATAATATGTCCATTCCTGTCAAGTATCCTGCCCCTTTTTGCTTTTATGGCAGAAACCCTGGCTTTATATGTGGAACATAATCCTGGCAGAACCAGTGAATCATCCCATATTAATTTATAGCCATCTTTATTTCTAGTAAATACAGCATTATTTATAAAACTGGTTTCCCCTGCATCTGTATCAAATGTTGTCTTATATTTAACAGAAGTCTGTTCTTCATTATATGAAATAATTTCTACTTTCATATTATGCATACCTATTCCCTGGTAAATATCTGAATTCCGCCTGGTAAAATACTTCTGGCTGGTATTTCCAGAAGCCTGCACATCAATCATACTATACATTTCCTTGTATTCCTTCAATGGAATATGTTCCATATATTCTGCCAGAAGCCTGTCTGGCCTTTCCAGTACAGTATCATTTAAAAAGAAACCTGCAATATAAAATAAAACAACTGACAATACAATTTCTGCCAAAATAACTTTAACCCAGAAAAAAATTCCTCTTCTCTTCATAAACAAAACTCCTTTGCAATGTACTGCACTAATTCTTACAACTGTAATACTTCTTTAAATATTACACTAGTAAGAATTAAAAGTCAAGCTGCAAAGAAAAGAAAATCTGGATTAGCATAATAAGTTTCTTATAGTTAACTATAAATCCATTGTATAGTATACAATTATTATTCCACAATTTTTAATAATTATATTATAAATTCCACTAAGTTGTGTTATATTAAAAATTTGTTTTTCTTTCATGTTCTGTTTTGCCTCCTCTGTTATAGTCATAATAAAGGTAGCATTATTTACCCTGCCCTTATCATAATCATACGTACCTTTAAATATACCAAGCAGATAGTCTATATTGCAAAAGCAAATGCACTTTCAATAGAAAGCCTCATTGCCACTGTACTTGTACGAAAAGCTCATATATAACAGTTCATCACTCACTATCTTTTCAAGGTGGTTCACACTGTTATTAACAATCTGTTAATTCTTAGAATACGTATTGATAAGACACGTATTACGTGTTATTATAATAATGCAAGGAGGAAAACAAGATGCCAATAAAACCAAGGGAGATGGAAAAACTAATCCTTGCAGACGGATGGATGTTCAAAAACCAAGAAGGTTCACACAAAAATTACATACATCCGGCTAAACAGGGAAAAGTCACAATACCTTTTCACAAAGGCAAGGACTTAAACAAAAAAACCGAAAATTCCATCAAAAAACAGGCGGGGCTTAAATAGCCCAAATGCCTGTAACCCTTTAATAATATAGGAGGTGTATTAAATGTTATCAATGTATCCCGCTTGTTTCTTTCTGGAAAGTGACGGCTATTCCGTTGTGTTCCCTGACCTTAACTGGCTTGCAACCCAAGGTGATAATCTTGAAAATGCTATGGAAATGGCTGTTGAATGTTTAGCTGGCTACCTTCACACTTGCCAAATGGATGGGGATAATATCCCTAAACCGTCCAAATTATCTGATATTGACCCACAAGCTATTGCAAAAGAACTTGACCCAGATGCACCTATGTGTGAATGTTTTGTCAATATAGTTTCCGTTGATGTAGCTTCATATGCAAAAGAACATTTTGAAAAATCCGTAAAAAAAACCCTCACAATTCCAGCGTGGCTTAATAATGCCGCATTGGAAAAAGGTATCAACTTTTCACAGGTTTTACAAGATGCATTAAAAGCACAGTTGCATTTAGGGTAATTTTGAAATCTGATTGGATATATGCTATATTGAACATAAGAAAAAGGGAAACTATAGAGCAATTTCTATGGTTTCCCACATTGACAATATACCACATTTTCTATCATCTGGCAATCGTGTTTAATTAGTGTTCAAATGCGCCTCTATTGGTTCTCTTGTAAAAAGCAGCATCTTCCTGCTGTACAGCTTTAAAAATATGTAGTCCCATCATCAAAACGCCCAAAATATTTACCCTTTGAAGCCTGAACCAGACATCTTCTGGAAAACCGCCAGCCGCATAACGTCCAAACCTGGCACGTTTTTTAAGTTTATTCCAGCCTGCTTATTGCACTTTCATTTTCATTTATATTCCTGTCCAGTGCATCAAACTTGTTCTTAAATTCTACTTATCAAAGTTTCCTTCCGTCCCTCAAACAGTGTTACCAACAATTATATTTCATTTTTGGAAATGATATGCTAAAATGTTTGTATCACAAAAAACAACGGTTTTAAATTTATAGGGAGGACATTATGCAACCAATAAAAGGTTTAGAGTGGACATTTAATACAGTGGCTTCTGCTTATGAGAAGCTTCGCCCTGGATATACTGATGAACTATATAAAATGATATTTGATTATGTTACCCTTAATGACTCTTGTTATGCGGCAGAGATTGGAATTGGCGGTGGCCAGGCAACCTTGCCAATTTTGAAAACGAAATGTAACTTGACTGCAGTTGAATATGGTGAGGAATTTACTAAATTATGTAAAGAAAAGTTTAAAGGATACCATAATTTTTTTATCATAACAAATAAATTCGAGGATACAAATTTTCCAGATAATACATATGATTTGGTTTATTCCGCATCAGCATTTCATTGGGTTCCAGAGAGTATTGGATATACAAAAGTGTTTTCAATGCTAAAAACTGGTGGTGCATTTGCACGGTTTGCAAACCATCCTTACCGCGATAAAAGTAATTTACCACTTTCGGAAGAAATTGATAGAATTTATGCTGAATATTATTATAAACTCTATAATAAAAAACAGGAAGTACTAACAGAATATAGCAGGGAACAAGCTATGCAAAGAGCAAAAATTGCAGAAAAGTATGGCTTTGCAGATATAAAATATGCTCTATTTCATAGAACACGGACCTTTTCAGCAAATGAATATTGTGCGTTGCTTGGAACATATTCTGACCATATTGCGATTGAGGAAGGCATAAGAAGGGAATTTTTCTCAAAAATTGAGGATGCAATAAACAAGTATGGTGGTTCAATTACAGTATATGACACCATTGATTTGCAACTTGCAAGAAAACTATAAATTCCAGCTTTGCAGAATTGATAAACCTGAAAATAGTTGTCATCTGCTATTTTATTTAATATGGCTGTTAATATGTCTTCTACTTCTTTTGTAATTATTTTATGTTTGTATTTCACACAACAGACAATATGACACTGTATTGAGTATACATTATATGCGCCCATGAGCCACTTCGATATATAATAATCTCAACGCAATAATAACATATGTATAATTGTTATGTACAATATTTTTAAATGATTTTAGCCATAAATTATTTAATATATGCTGGCAATAACACACAACTAAAGCCGCAGGTGTTATTGCCTTAATCATAAATTTATGCGCCAGCAGTATCATATATATAATCTGTAACATTGTATATAACAGGTACAACAATGTATCTTCCTGCATATATATTATCTGATTTTAAGGAATTACATCTTTTTATCTCTTTTACATAATCCTTTATTGTGCCAAATTCATCTGAATAATATTTATCTGCTATGCTCCATAATGTGTCATTAGTGGTTATAGGCACTGAAATATAGCTGATATTGCCTGTATCTATGCTATATGCTGTTCTATTGCTGTTGACAGATATAATATAAATAATAAGTAAAATAACAGATAAACAAATTACTAATGCCAGCAATGCTGTCTTTAGCCTTAATAAACCAATATTATGTTCCCTTGATGATTTTATATGTATTTTAGATGTAATATTTTTAGTTATCATACGAATTTCTCCTTTAACAAAATACTAAACGCACGTTCTGTTATTATGATATAACATGAACATGCGTTTGTCAAGAGAAACCCGAAAATTTGTTCGTATTTAATTATAATCCACTTAATGGCAATTTGCAATATTAACTTTTTTCTGCTATATATGATGCTACTTTGGCCAGTGGCGTCCATTCAAGGCTGGTGTTGTCTTTATTACCCACATCCACAAAGTCTGTATACATATAAAAGTAAATGTTATTGTTTTTCCAGGAAAGCAGTACTGTTGTTATATCCTTTCTTTTGCAGAATTGTATTTTTATAAGTTTTTCCTTATTTCCTGTAAAGTATGACCAGTACTGGTTTTCACCAGGAACAGAACCCTCCATGCCTTCAAGTTCTTTTATTGGTTTCTTTCTAAAGCACAGCTTAACTTCTGTTTCTGCTATTGCATCATAAAATGTAACTATTCCTGTGCCCTTTTTAGAAGAGGCTTGCGGATTTTGTATCCAGTTTTCAATTTCTGGAAGTTCTATTGTAACATCCATGTTTTCAAAGTAAAAGCTATTATTTTGTGCCTGTGAAGTTTCCTGCCCGGTTTTTAGCCATTTTTCACTGGCGTCATAATTTATAACCATATTTTTTGACAGATGTACCAGGAAAGTATTTTCATATTCATCCATAAAAGCAGCATAATCTTTATCCCTGTATCCAGCAGGTCCGGCATATTCTTTAATATTGTTTTTGTTAACTTTCCTTCCAAGAAATTCATGTTCAAATTCTGCCACCAGTTCTTTTGCCTGGTCTTTGCCTATTCTGTTATCTGGCATATCACTCACAAAACCATACCTTTTGCTTACATATTGTACAAGTTTGTCTCCTTCAAAATAAAAATCAAGACGCAGGGTAATATTGTCACTACTTATAGAATTTCCTAAAAGATAACTGTCACAGAATAAACTCCATACTCCATTTACATGTAATTCATCTATAACAGGCTGTGGCATTGTGGTTTCAACAGCAGCCATTAAATCTTTCATAGGCTGCACACTTGCCTTCATATCATTAACTGGTATTTTTCTTACAATATTGGTATACTGTTTGCTTATGCCATTTTCTGTTATAACCTGGCATATAATTGCCCCGTTTTTAACTTTAAATGCAGGTGAATACCCGCCTGGAATTTTTACCAGGTTTATACCATCCTCTGAAGAAAGTGCATACCTGTTAATGCTTCCATCTTCATCTATTGTAAAAAACTGGTAACACATATAATTCCCTAGTTCAGGTATTGCTGTCTGGCCCTGTCCAATAGCAAAATCATTTTTATTGCCATCACAATTATAATCCTTAACAGTTAATTTAAAACCTTCTTTTGGATAATAAATGGTTTTATCACCAAAGTCCAGTTTATATTCTGAATATTTTACATTATCCTTATAAGTCCTTATTACAAAGTCCCCGCTATAATATGTGCCCCCGGCAGGTGCATTTTTGTCCGGCGGTTCTTTATCTGCTATATGGACAACCTTTACATCATATCCATTTATTTCTTCTTCTGCTACTATAGCACCATGTTCTGTGCTATTATCTTGGGTTTTTTCACTATTTTCTACATCTGGTGTTTTTGGTGCATTGTTTTTAATATTTTGTTTTCCTTTATCATAAGCATTTGTAAGGCATACTGCTCCTGATGCCAGTATCAGTATTGCTGCCAGTACACCAATCCACTTCCCATGTTTTTTAAAATTGAGCACATTAACCACCCTCTTTCTTGTATCTGTCTCACCAAATGATAAAAGCCCTGCTGCCTTTCCCCTGCGGTTTGTGGCAAAACAAAGTAAAGACATGCTGTAGTTCCTGCGTATGGCGGCATCCATATTCTGGAGTACATATTCATCACAGCTCATTTCCATATCACGCACCATAAGGAAATATGACACCCATGCCAAAGGGTTAAACCAGTATATACATGTTAGCAAAAATGCAACAGGCTTAATTATATAATCCCTGCGTTTTATATGGTATTTTTCATGTTCTAAAATATATTCCTGTTCTTCTTTTCCTAAACGGAATGGGATGTAAATCCTTGGATGCAATATGCCTGTAACAAAAGGAGAAGGAATATTTCCACATTCATAAATATTGTCTTTAAACTTTACTGCACTGGCAAGACATTTTTTCATGCAGAATAACATATAAAAATTCCAGGATAATATAAAGGTAATGCCAAAAAGCCATATAAATGCACCATATTTAATAACTGGTTTTACCTGTTTTTCTTGTATATCTGCTGTATTTATGGTGCTTTCTGGTACAGATATATTTCTGTCAGGTTTTTCTTGTTGCATTATAATATCTTTATTACCATCTTGTGAAGTACCAGGAATATTTCCTGGAATTTTATTATCCAGGCTGTTATCCTTTATGTAACTTCCAGACGCTTTATAACCAGGCTGGCTGGCGGTTTTATTGCTGCCTGTGTCCATACCGGTTACATTTGCAAAACCTATGTCTATTACATTAAACAGGCTTACAGGTGAAGATATGGCAACGGGGCATGTCAGACGTATAAATACAACCAGCCAGATAATATATCTGTATTTTTTAGGCAGCCTGTACATAATGCCACGTACAAACAGGACAATAATAATAACTGGACACGCTGTAACTGCCATACCCAGGATATTTAAGAATAACTGGTACAGCAACATATTCCACACCTCCTTTTTTATACACTATTCCGCACTATGCTGGTCAATAAGTTCTTTAATTTTCTTTGCTTCTTTTGCAGATATTTTTTTTCCGCCAAGGAAAGCCGCCATAAACTGCGGAAGCGAGCCACCAAATGTCCTTTCAACAAAATAAGCTGATTCATCACGCTGCACACGTTCTTTTTCAATTAAAACAGAAACTATGGCATTTTCGTTTTTAATATACCCTTTTTCAGACAACTTCTTAATAGCTGTATATGTAGTTGATTTTTTCCATCCCAGAACCTCATTACATAATGTTACAAGAGTTCCTGAACTTACTGGTGCATGTTCCCATACAACCAGCATAAAACGGTAATCACTGTCACAGAGTTTTAAATATTCCATATAAATATCCCTTCTTTCTTGTTTTAATAATAAAAGGTCTGTTATAATAGACCACCTCTTAGGTTAAGTCTATAACAACAGACCAGATTTGTCAACTGTTTTTTATTATAAATGTATACCCTTTTCCTTTAATTTATTTTCAAGGCTGTGTATTAAAGCTTTGCCTATACCTTTTCTTTTCCATTCTGGAATTACAAATAATCCGGATACAAAGAAAAAATCCTCATTTTCGTAAGGGTCAGTAAAACCAAGTATTGCACCTGTAACTTCTTCTCCTTGGTATGCTGCAATTCCAAAGGCTTTATAATTACTTAATATAGACCCTGTTCTTTCTTTAGCCTTTGGCCTCATCCCAAGGCGGTTCTGAATATGATTTTGCCATAGCAGCCGCCAGTTCTTCAATATTATCTGCTGAGACAGTTTTGTATTCCACTTTAAATATACCTCCAGTTTTATTTTATTACTTTTCTTTAAAAAATTTCTTTAGTTTCATAATAAATAGTTCCAGACTTCTATATCTGTTATTGAATTTATAATACTTGCATATGGATAGTTTTTAAACGCTTCATATGGTGTTGTACCTGTTAAAACTGCAAGAAAGTCCACACCTGCTGCCTGTGCTGCTTCTGCATCAACAATACTGTCTCCTGCATATAGTATTTCTTCCAGGTGTACATTAAATTGTTCTTTTATTTTATTTATTCCTTCTGGTGAAGGTTTGGGTGTAGTTACATCATCACCGCCGATAACCCCGTCTATAAGACTGGTGGCATTATTAACTTTTAAAATCTGTCCAATCCTGTAATGGTATTTTGTTGTTACTATTGCCGTCTTTAACCCTTTAGCA
Source organism: uncultured Lachnospiraceae bacterium (assembly GCA_910579085.1). Lineage (GTDB taxonomy): Bacteria > Bacillota > Clostridia > Lachnospirales > Lachnospiraceae > Butyribacter. Next base: position 14,900 of record CAJTRU010000023.1, read on the forward strand.
TGAAGGTTCTTAAGCATTTCCACAACACCGTTATAAAGAAACGTATTAGAAACCATAACTTCATCTGCTTTTTCTTTAAAATATTTCTCAAATTCTTCTTTTTCACTGGTACTGTTTCTTCCTGAAAGTATTTCATATGTACTGCCAAGTGACATGCCTATTGTTTTTACAGCCTTATCCCTGCCAGGTTTTTGTATGCCCATCTTGTCTAGTGCATAGTTAATACTTGCAATAATTCCGTCTGATGAATCACCTAATGTATAATCAAAATCAAAAATAACCACTTTTTTCATTTTATTTTCTCCTTGTATAAAAAACCTGGCTTTTATTCTTTATATACATAATTTAAGTTAATATTATTACCTGCAAGGCCTGGTTATTTTATTACATTCTTTTATGCAGTAATTAACAAGTTCCTGTTCTGAAGCAAACTGTTCTTTTTCTATCCATTCTGTATTTTTCTCTCTTTTAAACCATGTTACCTGCCTTTTTGCAAAATGCCTTGTTTCCTGTTTTATTTTTTCAAATGCATCCCCAACAGGTGTATTATTGGATATTGCATCTATAATTTCTTTATAGCCAAGGCCCTGCATTGATACCATATCTTTTGTACAGCCTTTTGCCATAAGTGCCCTTACCTCATCCTCAAGCCCCTCTTTACGCATTATATCCACACGCTGGTTTATGCGGTTATAGAGTATTTCACGTGGAAGGTTTAAGACAAAATACTTAAATGAATATGCTGCTTCTTTCTGGCGTTCTTCCTCATTATGCTGTGAAATAGGTTTCCCTGTCTGGTTGTAATACTCCATTGCCCTGATTACGCGTTTAATATTATTAGGATGTATTGTTTCTGATGATGCTTTATCTATCCTGGAAAGTTCTTTATGCAGTGCTTCTGCTCCATGTACACTTGCAAAATGCCATAATTTCTTACGGTATGCCTCATCTGTTGCAGTTTCTTTAAAATCAATATTATATAAAACAGCCTGTATATAAAAGCCTGTCCCGCCAGCAATAATTGGAATTTTATTATGGCTGTAAATTTCTTGTATATATTGGTCACATTTTTCTTTAAAAATTACAACATTAAACTCTTCCCAGGGCTCAAATTCATCAATAAGGTAATGCTTTATTCCCTGCATTTCATCTTTACGGACTTTGGCTGTACCAATATCCATTCCGCGGTAAACCTGCATTGAATCAGCAGAAATAATTTCACCATTAATTGCTTTTGCTATTTCTATTGATAACTGTGTTTTGCCTGATGCTGTAGGCCCTGTAATTATTATAAGGGGTTTGTGGCTGTTTCCCTGTCCTGTTTCCATTAAAAACTACCTGCCTTCTAGTTCTGATTTTTTACAGAATACGTTTAAATTTCTTTTCAAGTTCCCTTTTTGTTATTTTTACCAGTACTGGACGCCCATGAGGGCAGTTATAAGGATTTTCAAGTGCCATAAGTTCTTTTAAAAGCTCATGTGCCTGTGGCTCTGCCATGCTGCTTCCACCTTTTACAGCAGCCTTGCATGACATTGAAGCTACATGTGACAGCAGAGTTTCTGGCGTTATGCCTGCTTTATTATCTAAAAGCCCGTCTATTATTTCCAGAAAAAGTTCCTTTGTTGCAATATCTGGCAGATGTGCTGGCACACCGCTTAACATATATTCCCTTCCGCCAAAATTTTCAATAACATATCCCAGTTTCTCAAATACACCTGAATTTTCTTCTAAGGCCTGCTGCTCTGCCATCGACAGGCTTGCAACAACAGGCGGGTTTAACATCTGTGTAAATGGCTGGTTGTTTTCTATTTGTTTCATAAACCTTTCATAAAGGACTTTTTCATGTGCTGCATGCTGGTCAACAATAAACATGCTGTCACCATACTGCAATATCCAGTATGTAGAAAAGACCTGCCCAATTATTTTAATATCCTTTCCAGCCTGTGGTGACATTATATCTGTTTCAAATAAAGTTTCCTGTTTAATATTGTGTGCATTATATGCAGCAGTTTCACGGAATTGTACTTCCTCCTTTTTTACATCCGTTTTATTTTTTGTGTTATTTTTACCTGTTCCAAATAAATGGCTTGTTTCTTCTGGAAGAGGGGCTCTTAATATTACATCTTTTTCTTTTTGTTTTAATTCTGTTTCTTTATTAATTTCTGTCTGGTTATTAACCGGATAAATTTTTTTATCCTGGCTTGTAATAGTTTTTTTATTTTTACTTTTATCAAATGTTACTTCTGGTATTAATTCTTTGTGTTTTAATGTTTCTGAAACCACATTATAAATATCGCTGTACAATTCCTTTTCATTTGTAAAACGTATCTCCATTTTCTGTGGATGCACATTGATATCTATAAGCCCTGGGTCTGTTTTAAAATTAAGGACAATAAACGGGTATTTATGGTTCATCATATATCCAGAATATGCTTCTTCTATTGCATGGTTTATAATATTGCTTTTTATATACCTGCCATTTACAAAATAATTTATACATCCCCTGTTCCCACGTGATATCACTGGTTTGCCAATAAAACCGCTTATCTGGCAGCTTTCTTTTATAGCATTGGTTTCCAGCAGGTTTGAAGTTATATCTTTTCCAAATATATTGTAAATCACATCTTTTAAATTGCCATTGCCTGATGTATAAAGCTTTGGCTGGTTCTGGTTTATAAACCTGAATGAAATATCTGGATGGGAAAGTGCCATGTGTTCAACCATGCTGCTTATATACCCTGCTTCTGTCTGTGGCGTTTTCAGGAATTTAAGCCTGGCAGGTGTATTGTAAAAAAGATTATGTACAATAAAAGTTGTGCCATCAGGGCATCCCGCTTCTGTAAATGATTTTTCAACACCTCCCTCAATAACATATCTTGAACCAATAAAAGAATTTCTTGTTTTGGACAGCATTTCAAGCTGGGAAACAGAAGCAATGCTTGCTAATGCTTCTCCCCTGAAACCAAGTGTAGATATGGATAAAAGGTCTTGTAACTGTTTTATTTTACTTGTGGCATGTGGCATAAATGCAAGCTTGATATCTTCCCTGTCTATCCCACTTCCATTATCAGTTACACGTATTAAACTTTTGCCGCCGTCTTTAATTTCTACAGTAACAGAAGATGCACCTGCATCAATAGCATTTTCAAGCAATTCCTTAACAACAGCCACCGGCCTTTCTATAACTTCACCTGCTGCAATTTTATTTACTGTATCTTTATCAAGAACCTGTATAGACATATTATCCCCCTAAACCCTGTTTCTTAATTTTGTCTGCATTTTGTATAAGATATTCATTGCATCAATTGGCGTAATATTCGACAAATCCAGGCCATGCAGCTCTATTATTATATCATCTGTTTTAATATTTCCATTATTAGTGCCAAATAGCGAAAGCTGGCCCATTTTCTCTTCTTCTTCTCTTTCCGCTTTCTGTTTTTTTCTCTTTTTTGCTTCTTGCTGTTCCACACCATAATTATTGCCAGGAAGGCTACAATCTGCGCTTAAATCTATATCTATGTCTTTGGTATTTGCCATTACATCATTTTCACTAAGCTGTTCTGCAATTTCCCTTGCACGTGCCAGCACGCTTTCTGGCACACCTGCGAGTTTTGCAACCTGTATTCCATAACTTTTATCAGCGCCGCCTTTTATTATTTTCCTTAAAAATACTATATCATCACCCTGCTCTTTTACAGCTATGCAGTAATTATTTACACTGTCCAGCCTGCCTTCAAGTTCAGTAAGTTCATGGTAATGTGTTGCAAATAAAGTCTTTGCACCAAGAAGTTTTGTATTAGCTATATGCTCTATAACTGCCCATGCTATGCTAAGGCCGTCAAATGTGCTTGTGCCCCTGCCTATTTCATCAAGGATTATAAGGCTGTTTTTAGTTGCATTTCTAATAATATTGGCGACTTCTGTCATCTCTACCATAAATGTGCTCTGTCCGCTTGCAAGGTCATCTGAAGCACCTACTCTTGTAAATATCCTGTCCGCAATGCATATATCTGCACTGTCTGCCGGGACAAATGAACCAGTCTGTGCCATTAACACAATTAATGCTGTCTGGCGCATATATGTAGATTTGCCTGCCATATTAGGGCCTGTAATAACTGCAATCCTGTTTTTGCTGTTGTCAAGGTATGTGTCGTTAGCAACAAACAGGTCATTATTAATCATTTTTTCAACAACAGGATGGCGTCCGTTTTTTATTTCAATAAAACCTTTCTTATTAATTACAGGACGTACATAATTATTCTGTTCTGCCACAAGTGCAAGTGAAGCAAACATGTCTATATTGGCAATTATATGTGCCGATGCCTGTACACGCCCGATATTGTCATAAATCTTATCCCTTATCTGGCAGAAAATATTATATTCAAGTGAACAAAGCCTGTCCTCTGCACCAAGTATTGTATCTTCAAGTTCTTTAAGCCGCGGGGTTGTATACCTTTCTGCATTAGCCAGTGTCTGTTTCCTTGTCCAGTCATCAGGTACAAGTTCTTTATATGAATTAGTAACTTCCAGGTGGTAGCCAAATACTTTATTATATTTTACCCTGAGATTTTTAATGCCTGTACGCTGTTTCTCCTCTTCCACAAGCTCTGCAAGCCAGTTTTTACCCTCTGTTTTAGCACGTTTAAGTTTATCCACCTCATTATTATAGCCATCCTTTATAATGCCGCCTTCCCTTATAGATATTGGAGGCTCTTCTTCTATAGAACTTTCCACAAGTAAATAAAGGTCTTTTAAATCATCGAGTTTTTCTGCAAAATCCTTTAACTTTGACTTGCTAAATGAAGAAAGCATTTCTTTAATATGCGGGAGCATTGAAAGCGACTGCCTGAATGCTATTAAATCCCTTGGATTGGCGCTGCGGTAACTGATTTTTCCTATAAGCCGTTCAAGGTCGTATATTGAACCTAAATATTCCCTGAGTTCTTCCCTTGATATTGCATTATTATTTAACTCCGTAATAATATCCAGCCGCTTGTTAATATCAGCAGGATTTACAAGAGGCTGTTCTATAGATTTACGCAGAAGCCTTGCGCCCATTGCTGTTTTTGTCTTGTCCAGTACCCAGAAAAGAGAACCCCTTTTAGCTTTTTCACGCATTGTTTCACAAAGTTCAAGGTTTCTTCTTGTAGAACGGTCAAGAAGCATATAGTTTCCAGGGGAATAAGGTTTAATAGAAGTGATATGGTCAAGGGAAATTTTCTGTGTCTCTATAAGATATTGCATTACTGCACCTGAAGCAATTACACCTATGCTGTAATCATCAAGCCCAAGCCCTGACAGCGAATTTGTTTTAAAATGCTCCATAAGAACCTGCCTGCACTTATCTTCATCAAAATACCATGCCTCTATTGATGATACTACTATTCCAAGCCTTCCCCTTAAGTCCTCCAGGTTAATTCCCGATACAAGAAAAGAATCATTGCATATTATTTCAGAAGGTGATATTTTACTTATTTCATCCAGCAGTTTATTTTCAGTGTCAAATTCTGTCATATAAAAACTGCCTGTAGTTACATCAACATATGCTGCCCCATATGCATTGACTGTATAAAGTACACACATAAGGTAATTATTCCTGCTTTCATCAAGTGCCTGGGCATCAAGGTTTGTGCCAGGTGTAGCAACACGCACTACTTCCCTTTTTACAAGTCCTCTTGCTTCCTTTGGGTCTTCTACCTGTTCACAGATGGCAACTTTATATCCCTTTTTAACAAGTTTGTTTAAATATGTGCTGGCAGCATGGAATGGTATTCCACACATAGGGGCACGCTCTGGAAGCCCGCAGCTTTTAGATGTAAGCGTAAGGTCAAGTTCTTTGGAACACACCTGGGCATCCTCATAAAACATCTCATAAAAATCCCCTAAACGATAAAAAAGAATACAATCACTGTATTCCTGCTTAGTATCTATATAATTTTGCATCATTGGTGTGAGTGGCATATTGTGTTCCTCTCTTTTTATGTATTATTAATTATTATATATTACTATTGTTGTTATTAGCAATAATGTATTTAGTAACCGCTATATATTATTATTGTTATTAGTAATAATAAATTTAGTAATTATTACATGCTATTGTTGCTATCTAGTATTAATTAATGAGCAACACTGTAAGCCGGGTTCTGTATCAGACAATCATCTATCTAGACCTGCTGTTACCAGCGGGTTCAAGCAGCCTACCCGAGACACAGCGGGCAACTGTACTGTCCCTGTCTGGCCTTGCTCCGGATGGGGTTTACACAGCCTTGCCCTGTTACCAGGGAAGCGGTAAGCTCTTACCTTGCCTTTTCACCCTTACCTGCCTTAAGGCAGGCGGTTATTTTCTGTTGCACTATCCTGGGAGTCACCTCCACCGGACGTTATCCGGCATCCTGCCCTATGGAGCCCGGACTTTCCTCATCCAGCTATTAAATATATGCTGGATGCGACTGTCTGTGTTACTCATTACTGGTATTTTAACATGACATTTAAAAAATGTAAAGAATTTACTATAAAAATACCTGTATGCTTAATAAATCTTCATGTATTTCCTAATACAAAGACAGGTCAAACATAAACTTCCAGTAACCATGTTTCTTTTTTGCCGCTTCTGGGTCTAATGCTTTAATTCTTTCCCAAAATGGAGCATAAAGTGTTTTACGGTGTTTAAAAATATAGTCCAGTTCTGTTTCTTCTGGATTTTTTTCAGTAAATTCCCTTACTGTCTGTACCAGCACAGGGTAAAAAGCCCGCCAGTAAGCCATTGACAGCAGATATTGTTCAAGGCTGCTGTTAATATATGTTAAAAAATCTGCATCTGTATAATGAAGCCATTGCCATATTTTTCCAGTACTTATATCTGCCACTATACAGGTACATTCTTCTTCTTTCCACCATGTCCACTCCTCCCCACAGACTTCACTGCTTCTTCCAGTGCTCCAGTCCTCTCCGATAACAAAATAATCCCGTCCTTTTATTTTTTCTATGCGGAGGCATCTTAATGTAAAAAGCACACCAGAATAAGTTTCACTGTTTTTATCCTCCATCTCCTCATCAGGGGAACGCCATGTTACAAACCGGTCTGGCAGACCTGTCTGGTTAAGGAAATTATATATATTGTCTGGTAATCCAAACTTATCTAATATATATTTTCTATACCTGCCAAGATTTACATCAGATAAAAATTCCATATCAGGTTCTAAACTGCCATGTACATTCTGCGCCTGCCTGTACATCTGCACCATAGGGCTATAATTCATCCAGTTAGGTATTTTTTCTTGTTTGTCCATATCGTCCCTCCATTATTATTTTGTAACCAGCAGGTTTATTTGTGGCTATAGTATAAAATATAATTCCCTTTTCACGCCTGGCATCTGTTTTTGCACCAAAAATACATTTCGTGTATTATGTAATAGTGAAACCTGCTACATTTTACCAAAATTAAAAGCAGTTATATTATATACAGTATGATATAATAAAAATGTCTAATAATTATACATTAACTCTGGCTTAATTAATACCAGAATATTAGGATAGTTTATTATGCCTGCAAGATGTAACATAATAATATGTATGGAACATATAAATATTTTTACTTAATTTATTTACTTGTATTCCTGTTATAAAAAATAGCATATAACATGGCCACTGTCTATAATAATACCAGGCTATCCGGAAAACAGGATTTTCCCTTTTTATGGAGTGTTTCTAAATTTTTGATACAGTTGTATCATTGTTTCATATTCCCTTTTTTCAAATTCCCATTTTGGAAACCATATCCATTTGATATTTTGTTCTTTTTGCATATACGGTTTCAAATAATTTCTCAATCTCCGGATACTTTCCTCGTGGAAATTTTTATTTACCCAGTTCCAATATTCTGAACTGCCATATGGTTCTATGGCAATATTGTCTCCATATCTTTTCCAATCTTCTTCAGAATATGCTTCTAAAAAAAGAATACCGCTTTGCTCATACTCCCAGCGGTTCATATTTGAGTGATTTAGCAAACCAATCCTATCCCAATAGACAATGTTTTCAATTTTACGGATGTGAACTACAATAACAATACAAGAAAGGTCGCAATCATCCTCACAGACCAAAATGGGAACATTTAACTCTTCTTTACTATTTGCCAGCTCCCATATAAAATCATTTTCCCATTGTGAAATCAGTTTTCCGCTCCACGCAGGAAGTAATCCAAGCGCAGAAAAAGAAACCAGCCTATGCTGTTCCAGATAGGATACTATGGGAATGCCATCAATTATCCAGTAATCTTCAAAATAATCATATTGTGTCTTCACAGGCTTTACATCAATGTGGTTCATATATTTGCACCTCAAATCTCTTGTCCAACAAGTATAGCATATTCAAATTTAAATGTCTATTATAGACATTGGGACATCACATACGTTTCATAAATTCCTGTGTCCCGAAAATATATGGTAGATAACTTCCAGTTATTTTTTGTTGGTGTAATTTGGCGGACGGTTTACAGTGCCAGAGCCAGAATATCCTGCAAAAGGGGTACGCTTCCGCTACGGTAAGCCACGCAGCGGCACATAAAGCCATGTATTTAATGCCCCAAAATAAACTTGCATTTCTTTTGTAACATTAAATACATGGCTTAAATGCCGGCGGGCTTAAAGTACCCCTTTTTCTGGATATTGCTGGCATCTGGCACATAAAACCTGACATTATAAACCAATAAAGCATTGTCCAATATTATAACTGCAAATTATATGTGGCGGGGTTATTCTGCAAGACACTTCTGTCCGTCTGGATAAAATGCCACATAACATAATTTAAAGTTATCATGCTGGACCTGCTGGTTTATGTTTTTTTCAGCATTTTGCCAGCAGACAGCAGGCTTACAGTGCTCCATCTAAATATTATTCAATAACGGGGCATTTCAGTACATAAGAGTCGGTTTCCGGGGCTCTTATGTACCATTATGTGGGCTGCCGTAGCGCAATGTGTGCAAAAGCAATAGAAATACTAGGATTATTATGATATGATACTAAAATAAGAACAAAATTTATTTTTAAGGTGGTTTATATGTTCAAGAGATTTAATGATGTTCCATACCATACCTTTTCATTTTGGTCAGATATGGCTGTTGTTTGTCCCAGATGTAGCAAGGCAGGAACTGTTCATTTTAATAAAGAACGTGGTATTGCACTTTTTAAGTGCGGGTCATGCTATATGAAAAAAGAAACTGTACCAGGCAGCTGCCATTCATTTGAAGCAACTGCCCAATGTACATCAACAGGCAAATATTTCCGGACTTTTTTGCCTGGCAATAAAGTCCACGGACAAAAGATAAGGATTAAATGCCCTTATTGTACAGAACATGTTATAGGAGATATTGCAAACACAAAAGTGCAGCAATATGCTGTTTTTGAAAATATACATCATGCCAAAGACCCATATTTCCATTACCATCTCTATTTCCAGGCAAGTTACAGAGGAAAACTAATATGGGCATTAAACAGAACACATTTACAATATCTGATTGATTATTTGTCCGCAGATATACGTGCACTTCCAGCTGGTTACTATGAAACTTATAAAACAATGTATTCACAGTCTGATATGCTTCCAGCTTTTATGAAAAAAGCAAAAAACCGGGATGGTATTGTTAAAATTCTTATTAAACTGCAAGCAAAAATATGATTTAATATTTCTTTAATTATGTTAAAGTAAAAATAGAGGATTATTAGTTTGCACATATCTGGCAAGGATAGTAACTGGTATTAAAAGTCTATATTAATAAAAATTAAATAAATTATTTATTCCCAATTCTAATGATGAAAATTTACTTCAACTTTGATTTCTAAGTGGTAATATAAAAGAAAGTAATACACCAGATTGCATTTGAGGGACACACGCTTGAACACCAGGATACTCAAATGCACCTAAAACAGATTAGCATACAAATAAAATGCCTGTCAGCAAGAATACCACCCAAAGGGGAAAGCAGAATTGTGGGTATATCAGCAATAGACAGAATACTTGCAAATACCGTTGCAGAACCCGTTGTATCAAGTACATACATGTATAATGCGAATTTTATAATATAGTTTCCAAAAAGAGAACTTATCTGTCCTAAAACAAGAAGTGTAAAGTTTTTTGAAAATAGTCTTTGTTTCATAAATTACTTTCTCCTAAAAGTGGTTGAAGTAATAATATCAGCTATCACACCAACAATTCCAAGTCTTGCACACCACGCAGCGGCAGCTTTATAACCCCGTGCTGCAAGATGTCCTGTGCCAGGAATTAAGCCAGTCACTGCCATGATAGATATAGATTTCATGCTTCTACGGAAACATTTATTGTTATTCCATTTTTGGGTAATATTTTTTTCAAACCTGTCCGCTTGTGGTTAAGATAATACCAGCAATAATATTAACAATGTAAATCCACATGATAAGGGGTATAGCCCGTTGATATTTACCTTTAGCCCAATTTCAGATAGCAGCTCCAACTCTAATAAATCTTGTTTTGTCATTTGTCTTTATCTTATTATAATCATTATAAAATTATAAAAACCGAAAAATATATTGACATTTATCTATATGGGCATATAATAACACATAGATAAATATCAATGTGAGGTGATTAAATGGAAATAGATGAAAAGAAAGTTGCAACTATTTTTAAGGCTTTTTGCGATGAAAACCGTATACGTATATTGCAACAATTACTCAATGGGGAAAAATGCGCCTGCGTGTTATTGGATAATCTGCAAATTACACAGCCAACACTTTCACACCACATGAAAATATTGTGTGATGCTAATATTGTAACCAGCCATAAAGAAGGAAAATGGACACATTATTCCATATCCAGAAGTGGTGGCATATATGCCATAGAGTGTTTGAAAACTCTTATGGATACATCTGCTTCAAATAACGTGTAACTATGTTTGAAAAGTAATATACACTTTTTGGACGGTTTATCTAAACTTAAATAAATAGATATATTTCAATATATCTATTTAATGAGGACTTTTTTATGGAAGTATTAAAAACATGGTGGAATTTCTTTCAAAATGAAATTCTTGGTATGCAATGGCTAAACAGCTACATTGGTAACTTACTTAATACCTGTGGTTTAAACACTAAAGAAAAAATAGGTGGCAGCGTACAGTTTTTCCTTTATGATACCATTAAAATCATGGTTCTTTTGGGTGTTTTAATTTTTTTAATATCATATATACAGAGCTACTTTCCACCAGAAAGAACAAAGAAAATTCTTGGAAGATTTCATGGTACTAGCGCAAACATTATAGCTGCATTACTTGGCACGGTGACACCGTTCTGCTCCTGTTCGTCAATTCCGCTGTTTATTGGTTTTACAAGTGCGGGACTGCCATTAGGCGTAACTTTTTCTTTTTTGATTTCATCCCCTATGGTTGACCTTGGCTCACTTATACTGCTAATGAGTATATTTGGCTGGAAAGTTGCAACAACTTATGTTGTGCTTGGGCTTGTAATTGCAGTTGCAGGTGGTACTATGATTGGGAAATTACATCTTGAAAACTATGTGGAAGAATTTATACGAAATGGAAAATCTATTGATATTGAACAAGAAAAACTCCATTTTAAAGACCGTATGAAATCTGCATGGGAACAGGTTGTGTCTACAGCAAAAAAAGTTGCCCCATATGTTTTAATTGGTGTTGCTATTGGTGCGTTTATTCATAATTGGATACCAGAGGACTTCATTGTGCGTGTTCTTGGAACAGGCAATCCTTTAGGCGTAATTACCGCAACAATTGCAGGCGTTCCAATGTATGCTGATATTTTTGGTACTATTCCGGTTGCTGGTGCACTGTTAGCAAAGGGCGCACAACTTGGCGTAGTGTTATCTTTTATGATGGGTGTTACTACGTTATCACTGCCGTCAATGATTATGTTGCGAAAAGCTGTCAAGACTAAATTGCTTGTTATATTTATTGCAATTTGTACTATTGGTATTATCCTTGTTGGCTATTTCTTCAATGCAATCCAGTTTCTGCTTATATAAATAATTGTATGGAGAAACCAAAATAAATTAAATGGAGGTAAATTATTATGTTACTATTTGGGAAGAAAAAGGAAGAAGAAAAGGAAGCTCCAGCTTGTACATGTAACGCTGGTCCTTCTGTATCTGAAGCAGATGGAACTGCAAGTAATTGCTGTTCCGAAGTTCAAAACGGTATTTGCTGTATTAAAATTCTGGGTTCTGGTTGTGCTTCCTGTCATGCACTATACAAGAACACAAAGGAAATTATTCAAAAAATGGGGATTCCAGCAGAAACAGAATATGTAACTGATATGCAGAAAATCATGGAATATGGTGTTATGAGTATGCCTGCGCTTGTTGTAAATGAAAAAGTAGTGTCTATGGGAAAGGTATTAAAATCCGCAGATATTGAAAAACTCTTACAAAAATCAGGTTTCTAAATTTTTACTATAAAGGTGGTAATTTATGAGTTGTGCGAACGTAAAAAATTGCGCTTGCCCTAAAAAAACGTGTCCAAACCACGGAAAATGCTGTGCTTGCGTTATAAAACACAGGGAAACTGATAGTTTACCCTATTGTTTATTCCCAGATAATAATGGAGATAAAAGTAACCGGAATCACTATGAAGTGTTGAAAAAACGCTTTGAAATATAAGGATAAGTTATAGCACGTGAAAATGATGATATTAATATTTAACTGGTTAATTAAAAAAGGGGTACTAAGGGAAAAATTTTCCCTTAGTACCCCTTTTTATCATATTTATGAAGTATAAGATTTTTGCAAAAAACCAATGTACAATCATTGATTATGCACTGGCAATCTTGCCAAAGTATGTTAAAGTGACTCTGCCAAACCCTTGATTTTACTTGATTTCTAGTTTTTATAGACTCCTTCAAATATGTAATTATGATAGTTTTCTTATATCCAATTATATTAATCAGATAAATTCAGAAAAGTTATGTTTCCAAAATCTAATATATTGAACCTGTCTTTTAACTCACCAACATGAATTACAACTTCCTCATCTTCTATAGTGTACCTTTCAGTTCCATCTATACCATTCTTGAATTTCCCGACGATTGAAAGTTTATACACTTTTTCTCTAAATTGCTTAACTGTTTAAACTTCCTAATGTGTTGGCTGCTTGGGTGGTGATGGTATATCCATGTTATATCATCCCTTTCAATTTAATTTCTCACTGTATAATAGAACAAAAAACTATGTCTAATGAAAACTTTCATAATTTTCGCTTCTATTATAATATGTTCATATACAGCTGACAAGCACTAATTTTACCTGTCGTTTAAATATAGTAACAAATTAATTAGATAGTATTGCTTCTATAATTTTCGATATTTCCCAATCAGCAAACAGTTCAGCAAGTTTGTTTACACCAGTCATTCCCAAAGGAATACCACAACTCGTTTTTTTATTATTCTGTTTCACACAACAATCCTGATACCAGCAGTCTCCCATCTGCCTGCCCTTCACACTCCATTTATCATTTTCTGTCAATTCATATGTGATTGCCTTAATTACTCTTTCTGTCGAATATCTTTTAAATCCCATAAGATATTCCCTTGTTTTCCTGTCCTCAATCCTGCTAATATCAATCCTGTGGTCTGCAACCGCACACAAAATCATCTCTCTCATATCAATTTTATTTTTCTTTGCTGTACCAGTCCATTCTACCAGCTTACTAAAGCTTAAAATAATATACTCAAAACAAATCATATCTAAAATTACAATCTGTTTCTGGTATTCTGCTGCCAGCTCCCTAAGCTCCAGATACTTATTCATAACATCCATATTGTCATAAACAATATCAAATGCAAGATAATATTTGTCCCCATCACTTGGCACAAGCTCCCTGACTGCATCCAAAACTCCCTGGTTACTTCCTTTACTTTCAACAACAAATTCACCATGAAAAAGATGTTCATTTACAAGCTCCCAAAAATGAAGCCCTGCTCCTGTGTCCTCTGTCCAGATATATTTCATACAGTCACCAGTTCCCTTTCCAGTGACACCTTGTAATCATTCTCATGAAGCAACATAAAACTTCCTGATGATAAATTCAATCCATCACAATTCCTGGCAAACAGCATATACTGGTTACTGGAATCAAAATTAATAAAACTTCTGTCTTCATTATCCAATAACAGGTCTGCATTATCAATTACTATAAATTTATCCCTGCATTTTTTCAAATTATCATGAAATTCCTCAGTCTTATAATTAAACAATTTTATTGCCTGGTACTCTTCTAAAAGCTTCAAATCCTCAAGCATCTGGTAAAGATATGTCTTTCCTGTGGCACTGTCCCCTCTTACCAGTGTAATCCGGTCAGCAAATTCCAATGAATAGGAAAAAGGAGCAGCATTAAAATTGATGGTATTATAAATCATCCATATTCCTCCTTTCATATTCCCTGGACCACCAATGTTCATAACCTTTACTTCCAACCACTATATCAACATCATTAAAACAAATTTCTACATCCTCTTTTATATGAATCCGTTCTGGTCTGGTCATATATAAAGAAATACCTTTCATTGAAAAAAGAATATCCAGTACATTCTGGCCACATTCATCTGCATTTACTACTTTCCCGGGATTCTTCATAACATTAAGTATGGTTTTACACCCACTGGAAAGATTTCGTATTGTGCCCAGACCATATTTTGTTTCGATGTGCTTATCTCTGTTCAATTTTGCATGGTCAATCTGCCAGATAAGTTTTTCGTCCTCTTCTGTAAATCCTTCATTACTTGTATACAAATTAAAATACCAGTCATTCTGTAAAATCCACTTTCCAGAATCCTGCTTATTTGTATAAAGATATATCATTCCAGCCACCACCTTATATATAATCTAATAAAATGGAATAATTCTATTCATTTTTCTGTCAACATATGTTCTATTAACTGATGAGCCATTAATTCTAACATCAAAATATAAGTAAAACCCCTATAAACCCTTTCTTTTATGGAATTTACTAAATCTATTCAAAAACACAAAAACTCTTTTACAAACATTGCCACACTATTTTGTTAATATTTCTGGGAAAATGCTTTTTTGCTGTTCAGAGCCCAATGGATAAAAATATACTTTATTCTCCGTTTTTGACCCAATTGCAATACAATGTACACTTATTTCATCTGCTTTTTCTTTTTTACAAATTAATGTGCCTTCCAATTTTAATAAATCATGTGCTATTTCAGGTCTAAAACATACGTTATACTTTTCTTTGTCTTGAATTGAACTATATGCCCAGGCATCTTGTACATCCCTACTAAATTCATCTCTTAAAAAACCATTAAACAAATCGTTATTCAGTATAGCTGTATCGTCTGTAATTCCTATTTCGCTATAATTATATTTTCCTCCAATTAAATTTACTTTAATAGGTTCTAAAGCTATATATTTAATTAAAGCATAGTATTCCCCTTCAATAATTTGTAATTCTTTTAATGGGACTTTTGGGCCTTCTGGAGTAACATATAAAAGAGAGTACCCTTTTTTGTTCAACCTCCCCTCTGTTTTAACACATGATTTTGGTGGTTCCCAAAAATCTCCATATGTACACAAATTTTCATTAGGAATTGAACTCCCTTTCAATTTTCTAACCCTGAAAAAGACTGTGCCACTAGGATATGTTACTATATTATTAATATAAGAGAATACTCCATTCCATGTTAAAACTTCTGAAATAGCATTTGCAATTTCTTGTGATTTCATGTCTTTGATATTTAACATCCTAAATTTTCTAATTTTCTCTATAACCTTCTTTGAGTCAATACTTTTAAGAAATTTTTCCTGTTGCTTAACCATATATTTTTTTCTAATACACCTTCAACAGTTTCTTCCTATCCCTCTATATCAACAAAAAATGCACGAAAAAACAACGAATCCTATCTTCTTCATTCTTACACATTTTCATCAAAAAATCAACAGATTTCCCTCTGAAAAATCCTGCTGCCCTCCTCCACATATTTTTGTATTCTTTCTCCCATGCCTGCATAGCCATGATAGCAGCTGAACGTGCTTCTTTTTCTGTTGCACCACTCCTCATAAGTCTTTTGGGTTTAAGTGTTTTAGGATTGATAAGATTAGATTGTATAACACATTCATACTTTCCCGAGGCTATTTTTCTACATTAATCTTCTCCATTACTCTTTCTTGTCTTCAATAATATCCTCACCTAATTATGATAGTTCCCATAAAAATGCATATATGATAGTTTCTGATGTATGATAGTTTAGTCAATTCCTAAGACACTAAAAAGGGGTATCAAAGGAATCCATTTCCCTTGATGCCCCCATTTTACACATTTATGAAGTATAAGATTTTTGCAAAAAACCAATGTATAATCATTGATTATGCATTGACAATATCACCAAAATCTTTTTTAAGTGAAGCACCACCGATAAGGCCGCCATCAATATCAGGTTTTGCAAGTAATTCTTTTGCATTTCCTGCATTCATTGAACCGCCATACTGGATGCGTACAGCTTCTGCTGTTTCTTCGTCATAAATCTCAGCAATAAGGTCACGTATCCCTTTACATACTTCCTGTGCCTGGTCTGCTGTAGCTGTCTTGCCTGTGCCTATAGCCCAGATTGGCTCATATGCTATGACAAGCTCTTTAACCTGGTCTGCTGTTATACCTGAAAGGTCTGACTTAATCTGTAAACGTATCCAGTCCATAGTTACGCCAAGTTCCCTCTGTTCTAATGATTCACCACAGCAAAGAATTGGTGTAAGCCCTGCTTCAAATGCCTTTTTAACCTTTTTATTTAAGAGGCAGTCATCCTCTTTGAAATAATCACGGCGTTCTGAATGGCCGATAATAACATATTTAACACCTGCATCTACAAGCATTGCTGCTGAAACTTCACCTGTAAAAGCACCACTTTCTTCAAAATACATGTTTTCAGCGCCTACTTCTACATTTGTGCCTTTTACAGCCTGGACAACAGGTACAATGTCAACAGCAGGTACACAGTACACTACATCAACATCATCATTTTTTACTAAGTCTTTTAATTCATCAACTAAAGCAACTGCTTCACTAGGTGTTTTATTCATCTTCCAGTTGCCTGCAATAATTCTTTTCCTTGCCATTATAAACCTCTTTCCATGTGCTATGTCACACAATACAATTTATTATTTATCGTCAGCAGCAGCTACACCTGGAAGCTCCTTGCCTTCTAAGAATTCAAGGGAAGCACCGCCACCTGTAGAAATATGTGTCATCTTGTCACCGAAACCTAACTGGTTTACAGCAGCAGCACTGTCACCACCACCAATAATTGTTGTAGCGCCTTCAAGCCCTGCCATTGCCTTTGCTACTTCAACAGTACCTTTAGCAAAGTTAGGCATTTCAAAACATCCCATAGGCCCGTTCCATACTACTGTCTTTGCACCATTAATAGCATCTGCAAAAAGCTTTGCTGATTCTTCGCCGATATCAAGGCCTTCCATGTCAGCAGGGATTTCACCACGTCCTACAGTCTTGAAATTAGCATCATTTGAGAAATCATCTGCTGCAACTGTATCAACAGGGATAAGAAGCTTAACACCCTTCTCTTCTGCTTTCTTCTCCATATCAAGTGCATACTGCTTATAGTCTTCTTCAAGAAGTGATTTTCCAACTTCTTCACCATGTGCAGCCATAAATGTATATGCCATTCCGCCACCAATAATAAGAGTATCAACTTTATCAAGAAGGTTGTTGATTACGGAAATCTTTGAAGAAACTTTAGCACCACCAAGAATAGCAACAAAAGGTCTTACAGGGTTATTTACTGCATTGCCAAGGAAGTCAATTTCCTTCTGCATAAGATAACCTACTACACAGTCACCATCAACAAATTCTGTAACACCAACATTTGAACAATGTGCCCTGTGTGCTGTACCAAATGCATCATTTACAAATACATCACAAAGTGAAGCAAGTTCCTTTGAGAAAGCTTCCCCGTTCTTTGTCTCTTCTGCCCTGTAACGTGTGTTTTCAAGAAGCACTACATCACCTTCAGCCATAGCATCAACAGCAGCTTTTGCATTGTCACCAACAACATTGTTATCTGCTGCGAATTTAACTTCCTGTCCTAAAAGTTCTGACATCCTTTTTGCAACTGGTGCAAGTGAAAGTTCAGGCTTTGGCTCTCCCTTTGGCTTGCCAAGATGTGAACAAAGTATAACCTTGCCGCCATCTGCTATTAATTTCTTGATTGTTGGAAGTGCTGCTACAAGACGGTTCTCATCTGTAATTTTTCCATCCTGTAATGGTACATTGAAATCACACCTTACTAAAACTTTCTTACCCTTTACGTTGATATCGTCAACTGACTTCTTATTTAACATAATTTTACCACCAAATTTTCCTTTCCTGTTTGTTATATTTCCAGATATGGCGGTTAAGCCGCCACAAACACTAGAAAATGCCATTTATGCATTTTCCCTGGAAAAGCCTTTAAACAAGCCAGATGTATATCTGGAACCTGCATTGCCTTTAAATAGGCAATGGCTGTTTATTTAAGCTTATAAAGCAGCAGGACAGGTTACAGATATTATTTATGGCTGCTTTGCAGCCACTGGCATGTTAAAAGCCATAAACCTAAAAACGGGTCCGGCCCACTAAAAGACCGGACCCGTACATGAAGCGTAATCCAGATAAATTATACTCCAGAAAAAACTTTGCTATAAAGTTTTTCTTTATGATAACTCTGAGAAATACTTGATTGTCCTTACCATCTGTGATGTATAAGAATTCTCGTTATCATACCATGAAACTACCTGTACTTCAAAGAGGCCATCTGCAACTTTTGAAACCATTGTCTGTGTAGCATCAAAGAGAGAACCAAATCTCATTCCGATAACATCAGAAGAAACGATTTCATCTTCGTTGTAACCAAATGACTCATTTGCTGCTGCTTTCATAGCAGCGTTAATGCCTTCAACAGTTACGTCATCTTTCTTAACAACTGCTGTTAAGATAGTTGTTGAACCTGTAGGAGTTGGAACACGCTGTGCAGAACCGATAAGTTTGCCATTTAACTCTGGGATAACAAGACCGATTGCCTTAGCAGCACCTGTGCTGTTAGGTACGATATTAACTGCTGCAGCACGTGACCTTCTTAAATCACCCTTTCTCTGTGGGCCGTCAAGTGTCATCTGGTCACCTGTGTAAGCATGGATTGTTACCATAATACCTGACTGTACTTCTGCATACTTGTTAAGTGCATCAGCCATAGGAGCTAAACAGTTTGTTGTACATGAAGCAGCAGAGATAATAGTATCATCAGCTTTTAATGTTTCATGGTTTGTATTGTATACGATTGTAGGAAGGTCATTGCCTGCTGGAGCTGAAATAACAACCTTGCGTGCACCTGCATTAATATGTGCCTGTGCTTTTTCTTTTGATGTATAGAAACCTGAACACTCAAGAACTACATCAACACCAAGGTCACCCCAAGGGCAGTTGTTAGCATCAGGGAATGCGTAAATCTTGATTTCCTTACCATCAACTGTAATTGAATCCTCACCTGCTGAAACTGACTCAGCTTTGTCATACTTACCCTGTGATGAATCATACTTTAAAAGATGTGCAAGCATCTTAGGGCTTGTCAAATCATTGATAGCTACTACTTCATAACCCTCTGCACCGAACATCTGTCTGAATGCAAGACGTCCGATACGTCCAAAACCATTGATTGCAACTTTAACTGCCATTTTAAAAATTCCTCCTAAATATAAATATTTATACTATGCAGGCTTGTCCATTTGTAACTATAATGCCTGTACTTAACTACAACAGGCGGAAAAACCTGCCAGAATACTGCTTAAATATTTCCTCTTTCCTATTGTACCCAATTAGGGAAAAAATTTCAAGGAAAATTTTTCAATAATTAATCCAAAGCATTATATTTTTTCCGTTCCTTATGCGTCATTAAATCTGCCAGCCTTGTAGGAATTGGGATATGGCTTTCTTTCTCGGTTAATTCATTTGCCATATGTATTGCCATATCCAGGCTGATTTTATTTCCTGTTGATACAAAAACAGGTTTTACACCTGCATGTGTCCTAAGCGCCCTGCCATATACTTCACCATTAATTACAATATCAGAATATGCACCTGCAATGTTTTCTGGCATTTCAAAATCCACATTGTGTATTTTATAGTATGTTTTGGCAATTCCCACAGTTATTTTTCCAAGCAGTATTCCTACATGGACTGCTAGCCCCATATGCCTTGGATGCATATATCCGTTTCCATCAAAAAATATTACATCCGGGACATTGCTTATCTTCTGGTATGTTTCCATAAAAACCGGTATTTCACGGTACGCAAGGCATCCTGGTATATATGGGACATTTATACTAGCTGTATAACTGGCTTCTTCAATAACTTTATGTGTCCTGTAATCTATAACCACAATGCAGCAGACCGCATATTCTTTTCCGTCTTTATTCCAATATGCTATGTCAGCCCCAGCCACTGTGTTTACATCTGGAAGTACAACTCTATTGGCAAAATCAATCCTTTTAAATAATTCCTGCTGCTCTTTTATAAAACTGTCTTCTATTTTTTTAATATCTTCATACAAAACCCTTGTCCTTTTAACTTCCAGAAATATATTAATAATAGCAGCCTGTTTATTATGGATTTATCTGGAAAATCCTTTCTGTATTTTTCTTTGTATTCTCTATTAAAACATCTTCTTCCACTTTCATGTATTTTGCAAGTTCCCTGGCAACATATACAATATTTTGTGGCACATTTACCTTGCCTAAGCCATTTACATTCCTTGGTACAAGATATGGTGCATCTGTTTCAATTAATATCCTGTCAAGCGGGATAATGTCTACTGCTTCCCTAAGTTCTTTTGCACGCCTGTCATCACAAATCCAGCCAGTAACACCGATGGAGAATCCCATTGAAAGATACTTGTCTAATGTTTTTTTATCCCCTGTAAAACAATGCACTACAGATTTATGGCAAATATCCTGGTGTTTTCTAAACCTTTTTACAAAGTCATCTGCTGCCGCGCGCTCATGCAGGAATAGCGGCTTATTATATTTTTCTGCAAGTACAATATGTTTCTCCAGACACCTTGTCTGGTTCTCCTTTGTGGAAAACATCCTGTCATAATCCAGTCCACATTCACCAACAGCAACTACCTTATTATTTCCTGAAATAATATTTTCAATAGCCAGGAAATCTTCCTGCCTGGCACTGTCAGCATTGTGCGGGTGTATCCCTGCTGTCCCATAGGCATTATGTGTCTTAACAAACTTGTCTATTTTATTATTTTCCTTTACATCTGTACCTGTTAAAATACAGCATACATTATTATCTGCTGCATCCTGTATAATTTTTTCTGGTTCTTTAAACTGCCTGCAAAACAGGTTTAATCCAATATCGTAATACTTAGTTTCCATATAGTTACCATACCTTTCTATTTTAAAAACCAGTCTTATTGATGTTTTTGTGGCATTTTAATAAACGGGTATTTTAAATGTCTGGCTTAATTATGTAAAAAAACAACAAGCCAGTTTTACCCGGCCTGCTGTCTTTATACCTGCCAGCTTTATATTATGCAGTTTGTGTTTTTAATATTCCAGCTGCTTTTGCTATTGCGTCTGGTATGCCTGCCGGATTCTTGCCACCTGCCTGTGCCATATTAGGGCGTCCGCCGCCACCGCCGCCAACAAGTGCTGCAATTTCTTTTATAAGGTTACCTGCATGTGCACCCTTTGCCATAGCCCCGTCTGTCGCCATTGCAAGCAGTGAAACTTTGCCGCCTGTTTCTGAAGCAAGTACCACAACACCTTCACCAACTTTTGCTTTCATCTGGTCACCAAGGCTGCGCAGCCCATTCATATCCACGCCAGGGACTGCCATTGCAAGCAGTTTTATGCCATTTACTTCCTGTATCTGGCTGTCAGCGTCTGTTGCTGCTTCACTTGCAAGTTTTGCCTTAAGTTTTTCATTTTCATTGTGAAGTGACTTAATTTCTTCCTGCATTGACTGTACTTTCTTAAAAAGCTGTGATGGTTCTGATTTAGCTGCCTGAGAAGCCTTGTGCAGTTCACTTTCAATATTGTTAAAATATTTTACCAGTCCTGCGCCCGTAAGTGCTTCTATACGCCTTACACCAGCAGCAACACCGCTTTCTGATACTATCTTCATATATGAGATAACACTTGTATTTGGTACATGTGTGCCTCCACAAAGTTCTGTACTGAAATCCCCCATGCGCACTACCCTTACATTATCACCATACTTTTCCCCGAACAATGCCATAGCACCTGTTTTCTTAGCTTCTTCAATACCCATTACATCAGTCCTTACTTCAAGCCCTGCTGCAATCTGTTCATTAACAATATCTTCTGTCTTTTTAATCTCTTCTGGTGTCATCGCAGAGAAATGTGAAAAATCAAAACGCAGCCTGCCAGCGTCAACATATGAACCTGCCTGTTCAACATGTGTACCAAGCACAATACGCAGTGCTTTCTGCAAAAGGTGTGTAGCACTGTGGTTCTTTGCTGTAGACATGCGGTTTGTACTGTCTACAGAAAGAGTTACAGTATCACCTGCTTTAAACATTCCTTCCACAACTGTGCCAACATGCCCTGTTTTGCCTCCCTGGAGGTTTACCACATCTGTTACCTGGAATTTGCCACCATCTGTGGTTATAAAACCTGTATCAGCCTGCTGTCCGCCCATCGTTGCATAAAATGGTGTCTGGCTTGTAATAATTGTGCCTTTTTCACCATCTGAAAGTGCCTGTACTACTTCTGTTTCTGTTGTCAATGCCGTAATCACTGAGTCTGACACAAGGCTGTCATACCCTGTAAACTCTGTTACAAGTGAAGTGTCAAGCTGCTGGTATACAGTTTCTTCTGCCCCCATATAATTAGTAGTTTTACGTGCATCATGGGCTTTCTTCTTCTGCTCTTCCATCGCTGCCTTAAATCCTGCTTCATCTACAGAAAAGCCTTTTTCAGCAAGTATTTCTGTTGTAAGGTCAAGAGGGAAGCCATATGTGTCATACAACTTAAATGCATCTTCACCAGAAAATTCTTTATTGCCTGATACCCCGGCTTTCTCCAGCATTTCATTAAGTATATCAAGCCCCTGGTCTATTGTCTTGTCAAACTTATCTTCTTCCTGTGAAAGTACATTTAATATAAATTCCCTTTTTTCATCAAGTTCAGGATATCCATCTTTTGACTCATTAATAACTGTCTGTGCAAGTTCTGCCATAAAACTGCTGTTTATGCCAAGTTTACGCCCGTGGCGTACTGCACGCCTTATAAGACGTCTTAACACATATCCCCTGCCCATATTTGAAGGCATAATGCCATCGGAAACCATAAATGTTGCAGAACGTATATGGTCTGTAACCAGGCGTATTGAAATATCTTTTATTTCATCAGTCTGGTAATTTACATCTGCAAGTGAACAGATTTTATCACGTATTGCCTTCATTGTATCAATATCAAACACAGAATTTACATCCTGGACAACAACTGCAAGACGTTCAAGGCCCATTCCTGTATCTATATTTTTGTTTTCAAGTTCTGTATAATTGCCATGGCCATCACCGTCAAATTGTGTAAACACATTATTCCATACTTCCATAAACCTGTCACAGTCACATCCAACCTTACAGTCTGGCTTGCCACATCCATATTCTTCACCCCTGTCATAATAAATCTCTGAACAAGGGCCGCATGGTCCTGCGCCGTGTTCCCAGAAATTGTCACATTCGCCATTTTCATCACGGTAAAAACGTGTAATTTTTTCTGCTGGCACACCAATCTCATTTGTCCAGATATTAAATGCCTCATCATCTTCACCATAAACTGAAGGATAAAGACGTTCTTCTTCCATTCCAATTACCTTTGTAAGAAACTCCCATGACCATGCAATAGCTTCATGTTTAAAATAGTCGCCAAATGAGAAATTTCCAAGCATTTCAAAAAATGTCAGGTGGCGTGCTGTCTTGCCGACATTTTCAATGTCACCTGTACGTACACATTTCTGGCATGTTGCCACACGTTTCCTTGGTGGTATCTCCTGCCCTGTAAAATATGGTTTCAGCGGTGCCATTCCCGCATTTATAAGCAATAAACTGTTATCATTATGGGGAACAAGCGAAAAACTCTTCATTACAAGATGTTCCTTGCCCTCAAAAAAATCCAGATACATTTTACGAAGTTCATTTACACCATACTTCTTCATTTCTTACCTCTCTTCCATGTACAGCCTATGTGACATAAACCATACATAATATTGTAATTATAAAACTGCTTATTTTGTTTATAGAAAACTGGTTAATATTACATCTGGTACATAATTATAGGTTAATGTATATTTTATGTCAATACTTCCGTTTATCCTTCATCAAAAGATTTACCAGTCTCTTTTACTTAATATAACCCTGGTTTGCTTGTTTTGCAGAATACAGAAAGAAATCCATATCTACATATCTGAAATTCCTAGTAGCTTTATCAACAATTTTCATGCCACTTCTTACAGCAACATTTTGAGATGCAGTATTTGTGTCCCTGATAGAAGAATATACACTGTCTGCATTAAGAACTGAAAAAGCATATTCTTTACAAGCAATTGCCGCTTCTGCCGCATAACCTCTGTGCCAGTATGCTTTTTGGAACAGATATCCTATTTCTAAAATTTCTTTTTCTTTCCATTTTTGCATTGTTAAACCACATTGCCCAATCATTGTACCTGTTTCTTTTAATACAACTGCCCAAAGCCCAAAACCATACTCTTCATATCTTTTGAAATGCCTGTTCATCCAGCTTTGTGCTTCTTCTGCGCTAAATGCACTTTCATAAGCTGTGCGCATCACTTCTTCATCACACAATATTTTACACAATGCATCAAAATCAGTCTGCACCATTTCCCTGATAATAAGACGTTCTGTTTTTATCATAATTTTTCCACATTCTGTATTTTCTACTGCTATTTGTAATACCTCCTTTAAATTCAAATCTCCAAAACA
Organism: uncultured Lachnospiraceae bacterium; assembly: GCA_910579085.1. GTDB lineage: Bacteria > Bacillota > Clostridia > Lachnospirales > Lachnospiraceae > Butyribacter. Next base: position 39,949 of record CAJTRU010000023.1, read on the forward strand.
AAAAGCCCTAAACCGGTATATTACCAGCTTAGGGCGGATTTTTATGTCCGTGTTACCACCTAATTTCAGATTTCTCTGCACTCTGCCAATACGGGATTTCTCCGATATTGCTTCCTGCGTTAACGGGGGAACTCCGTTGAAGCCTACTAAGATTTCCTGTTCGGTCCACAGCTCAGGGGCTGCTTCAATACTAGCTCAATGAAGATTTACACCAGCCATCTTCTCTCTGTGATATCCCTAATATCTACTATTCCCCGTCAAAGCCTTTTTGTTTTGAATTAGTGATACTATAGCACTCTGGATGCCAAAAGTCAAGCATTAATTTTCCAGTTATCTTGTGTTTATGTAAAAACGGACGGTTTCTGTACCAGAGCCAGAATAATTCCATACAGGGGTACGCTTCCGCTACGATAAGCCACGCAACGGCACATAAAGCCCGCATATCCCAGATGGAACTACGTTCCCTCTGTAATATACGTGCTTAAATGCCGGCGGGCTTAAAGTACCCCTGTATGGAATTATTACTGGCATCTGGCACGTAAAACCTGTTATCGTAAATTTGCACTAAAACCCAGAATATCAAGATAACTGGAAATGGGGGAGAGGTTATTCTGCTAGTCACGTATTATATTATGCAGATATTACATAAGCATTAATATAAAAAATACCACATAACTCCATGAGCCTAAATCATCCTGCCCACACCATAATTTACAGTTATAAAAGCAATAGTTTTTTTTGGTTTTGCCAGGGAACAGCAGGTTTTAAGTGTTCCATCTAATATTATTCCATGACAGGGGCACTTCAGCCCCGCCAGCATTTAAGCCAGATATTTAATGTTACGGAATAAACGCTAGTTTATTCTGGAGCATTAAATTCTGGCTTTATGTGCTGCTGCGTGGGCTGACGTAGTGGGAACGTGCCCTGGAATGGAATAATTTAGTGGAACACTTAAAACCCTGCGTCCGCCCAAAAACACAAATAACTGTAAATTACCCAACACTCTTTAATATTTCTGCTGCCCTCTTTTTATCCCGTTCCATCTGTGTTTTAAGCTGCATTATATCAGGGAATTTCTTTTCGGGGCGCAAAAACTCATGGAATTCAACAAATATGTGGCATCCATATATATCTTTTTCAAAATCAAGTATACATGTTTCCACAACTGTCCTGTCAGAACCAACAGTGGGTTTCCTGCCAATATTAGTTACTGAATGGTAACGTTTGCCAGCAAGCACAAGTGTTGAGGCATAAACACCTGGTGGCAGCAGTACTTTTCCTTCCCACGGGTAAATATTCGCCGTAGGCATATCAAGCCTGCGCCCCAGGGCATTTCCATGTACTACTGTGCCTTCTATAAAATAAGTCCTGCCAAGAAGTGCATTAGCACCTTTAATATCACCGTCTTCAATTTTTTTCCGTATAAGTGTACTGCTAATAATACCATCTTCTGATTTTATCTTATTAAATATCTTTACTGTATAGCCGTATTTAGCAGCAAATGCTTTAAGCAGGCCTGCATTGCCACGCCTGTCCTTGCCAAAACAGAAATCTGTGCCAACACATATAAACCTTGCATCCATTTTTTCTATAAGGAACTTTTCTATAAAATCTTCTGGTTCCATATTTCTTGTTTCTTCATTGAATGGAAATAAAACAGTCCTTTTTATACCTATTTCTTCAAGAACCATTTTCTTCTCTTCCCATGAATAAACCAGCTTTCCAGCAGGCAAAGCTTTACTTCCATCCCCCATGCCAAAAGTAAAAACTGTTGGAATTAATTCCTTATGTCCCAGTACATCATTTAATAAAAGCCTGTGCCCAAGATGAATTCCGTCAAACTTTCCAAGTGACACAGCACTGTTCTTTATTTCAAAATCCATTCCCTTAAGGATTTCCATAATAACCAAGCCTTCCATACCAAATATTCTTTAGAACATTTTATTTACTTTGTACTCTTTTTCCTCTTTTTTGTATATAGCCTTAAACATGCCATTTTCATCATACACAAGTATGTTTTCCCCTTCCTGCACTTCCGCTTCCATACTGTCAAACATACTTCCAGAAAGTTTATTGCCATTGGCAAGGGTTTTTGCAAAACCAGGTTTTATCCACGCCTTTTTGCAGCCGTTAAACAGCATGTCAACAGGCATAAAATAATCTTCAAGCCTTTCTGGCTGGTTTTCCACTGCCTGCTGTAATTCACTAAGGGTTATTGCATCTTCTATCCTGAATACAGACACCCTTGTGCGCACAAGCTTTTCCATAGCAGCAGCATTTCCAAGCCGGATACCTATGTCATGGCATAAAGTCCTGATATATGTACCTTTGGAACATGTTATATCCATTGAAAACCTGCCCTGGCTTAAGTCTGTATCTGTAACTTCCAGGGAATGTATTATTACTTCCCTTGGCTTCCTGTCTACAACTTGTCCTTCCCTTGCAAGTTCATACAGCTTTTTTCCATTAACTTTTAATGCTGAATACATAGGTGGCACTTGCATTATCCTGCCTTTAAACTGGCTGGCACATTTAATTATATCCTGTTGTGTTATCCCTGTGATGCTGCATTGCCTTATAATGCTGCCTGACATATCCTGTGTATCTGTTTCAATGCCAAGCTGGCAGGTTGCATGGTAAGACTTGTCCTTATCTGTTAAAAGCCCGCACACCTTTGTTGCCTTGCCACAGCATACTGGCAGCACTCCTGATGCACCAGGGTCAAGTGTGCCAGTATGTCCTATTTTCTTCTGGTGCAGTATTCCACGCAGCTTTGCAACTACATCATGTGATGTAAATCCAGGTTCTTTGTAAATATTTATAATTCCATCCATAACTTACCCCAGGCAGAAATATTTCTGTTTTTATTATAACTGCATTTCTATATGTTCTGTTATATTGTTAATAACATCATAAGCTGAACCACGCATTGTAAAGCCTGCTGCCTTTATATGCCCGCCACCGCCAAAATATTTAGCAATCTTGCTTACATCTATATATTTATTAGAACGCAGGCTTACTTTATACTCCTGTTTTTCTGTTTCATAAAGGAGTATTGCAACTTCTACATCCTTTGTAATCCTTAACTGCTCTATAATGCCTTCTACATCTTCTAAACTTGCACCATAAAATTCCATCATCCTTTTTGTAATTGTAGCAACAATGCATTTGCCATCCATAAGCAGCATACTTGTAAGAAGTGTCCTGCCAAGAAGCTGTGTCTGTGTATATGTCCTCTGGTAAAAACACCTGTCTATATCATCCCAGAAAGGTATTCCTTTATCCATAAGGTTTCCAGCTATTTCCATTGTTTTCTTAGATGTATTGGAATAACTGAATATGCCTGTATCAAATGCAATACCTGTATAAAGTGCCTCTGCTGTATTCTGGCATATGCTTCCTTCATCCATAAGCCCATACAGCACCTCGCATGTGGAACTTGCTGATGGTTCAATTATATTTCTTTCTGCATATCCTTTATTGCTTATATGGTGGTCAATGCAGACTGTTGCTTTAGAACTGCTAAAAAGGCTTCCTGCCATTCCAAGCATATCAGGTGCACTACAGTCAAACGACATAAACAAATCAAACTGTCCAGAAGGCAGCTCTGTTGAAACTATTTCCATTCCAGGGTCTAAAAATGCAAACCTTGATGGCATGTTTTCAAGATAAACTTTTATATTTTTTTCTGGATATATACCCTTCAGGTAGTGGTATGTAGCAATACATGCACCTATGCAGTCGCCATCTGGCCTTTTATGGCCTGTAATAATAATACTGCCTGCTTCCTTAGCGATATTTCTTAATTCACCCATATATTTACCTCCTATATTCAAAGAATGCCACCACTGGTACTGCTTATATAGATAATGGCGTAATGAAGCCTGCATTACGCCATTACAAACTGTCAGTCCTTACGGGCTTCTTCCTCTTGTTTCATTAAATCATCTATTTTCTTAGACATATTGATACCATACTCTATTGAATTATCAATAACAAATGTGAGTTCTGGAGTATTGCGCAGGTTAAGTGATTTGGCAAGGAGTGAGCGTATATGCGCCGAAGCGCTTGCCAGCCCTTTCTGTGTATTCTCCTTGTCCTCTTCGCTTCCTAAAACACTGACAAATACTTTGGCATATTTTAAGTCTGGTGTAACATCTACGGATACAACCGAAGTCATCGGATGTATTCTTGGGTCTTTAATTTCCCTTGAAATTATTGTGCTGATTTCACGCTGCACTTCTCCATTCATGCGTGAATATTTTATGCTGTTTTTTCTCATATAAATCCTCCATATAACAATATCTGTAAATCCTGTTTACAGGTTTAGTATTTTAAGTGCGTGGCACTTCTACCATTGTGTATGCCTCTACCCTGTCTTCTACCTTGACATCGTTAAATCCTTCAAATACAAGCCCACATTCATAGCCTGTTGCAACTTCTTTTACATCATCCTTAAACCTCTTAAGGGATGCAAGCTCACCATCAAATAAAAGTTCCCCGTCACGTGTAACCCTTGTTTTACATCCACGTATAATCTTACCATCAAGCACATATGAACCAGCGATAATACCTATGCCTGAAGCTTTAAATGTCTGGCGTACTTCAAGATGGCCAAGTACCTTTTCTTCATATTCAGGGTCAAGCATACCCTTCATTGCAGCTTCTATATCTTCTATTGCATTATAGATTACTTTATAAAGGCGTACATCTACCTTTTCCCTTTCAGAAATCTCTTTTGCTGTATTGTCAGGCCTTACATTAAATCCTATTATTATTGCATTAGAAGCACTTGCAAGTGACACGTCAGACTCATTAATTGCACCAACTGCACCATGTATAATGCGTACAGCAACTTCTTCATTGCTAAGTTTTAACAGGCTCTGCTTTACAGCCTCAACCGAACCCTGTACATCTGCTTTTACAATAAGGTTTAATTCTTTAATATTGCCTGCCTGTATCTGTGAGAACAGCCCGTCAAGTGTCAGCTTGGCTTTTGTATCATCAAGCAGCTTCTCCCTGCCCTGTTCGATATAAGTTTCAGCAATATTCCTTGCCTCTTTGTCATTTTCAGTTGCCATAAATATCTCGCCTGCATCTGGAACATCATGCAGGCCAAGTATTTCAACAGGAGTAGACGGTTTTGCCTCTTTAACCCTCTGGCCTTTATCGTCCATCATTGCACGTATTTTACCATATGCAGAACCTACAGCAATATTGTCACCTACATGCAGTGTACCCTTCTGCACAAGTACTGTAGCAACTGGCCCGCGCCCCTTGTCAAGCTGTGCTTCTATAACAACACCCCTTGCTTTGCGGTTCGGGTTTGCCTTAAGTTCAAGTACTTCTGCGGTCAGTATAATCATTTCAAGAAGGTTTTCAATACCTTCTTTTGTATGTGCAGATACTGGTACAAATACTGTATCACCGCCCCAGTCTTCTGCAACAAGCCCATGTTCCACAAGTTCCTGTTTTACCCTTTCAATATTGGCACTTGGCTTATCAATCTTATTAACAGCCACTATAATCTCAACACCTGCTGCCTTCGCATGGCTTATAGCCTCTACTGTCTGTGGCATTACACCATCATCTGCCGCAACTACAAGTATTGCAATATCTGTAGACTGTGCACCTCTCATACGCATTGAAGTAAATGCCTCATGGCCAGGTGTATCAAGGAATGTGATTTTGTTGCCGTTGATTTCTGTAATGTAAGCACCAATATGCTGTGTAATGCCGCCTGCTTCACGTGAAGTTACATGTGTTTCACGTATAGCATCCAGAAGTGATGTTTTACCGTGGTCTACGTGGCCCATTACACATACAACTGGAGGACGCTGTTTCATAAGTGCTTCGTCTTCCTCATCTTCCTTAAGGATTTCTGCTATTAAATCAACTTTTTCCTCCTGTTCAGCTATACAGTTGTATTCAAGTGCAATTTCTTCCGCTTCCTCAAATGTTATTTCATGGTTCAGTGTAACAACCTGGCCACGGAGGAACAATTTCTTAATAACAGTAGATGCCTGGACTTTCATAGTATCTGAAAGTTCTTTAATAGTCATCTTCTCAGGAAGTGTTATTGTCCTGATTCCGTCTTCTGGCTCAGCAGGTTTAACAACAGGTTCTGGCTTAATAAACGCACCCCTGCGGTCAGGGTCTTTCTTCTTATGGTTCTTCTGCTGCATAAATACTTCATTTTCCATATCATCCCTGTCACGGTTCTTGCCATACTTCTGTTTTGCACTCCTTGAGTCCTTATTAGCACGCTGCTGGCGGGACTGTTTAACCTCAGATTTCATTGTATCCATTGGAGCTGCTGCGCTTCCCCTGTTATCACGCCCGCCACGGTTGTCACGGCTATCCCTGCGGTTATTATTATCCCTGCTGCCATCACGCTGCTGCCTGTTATTATAACCATCCTTGCCACGGTTGTCACGCCCGCCGCCGCGGTTATCATTCCTGTTATTGTTATCGCGGTTATCCCTGCGGTTATTATTATCCCTGCTGCCACGGTTATCCCTGTTGTCATTCCTGTTATTATTGTCCCTGCGGCGGTTGTCACGGTTATCATTCCTGTTATTATTGTCGCGGTTATCCCTGCGGTTATTATTATCCCTGTTATTATTGTCCCTGCGGCCGTTATTGTTACGGCTGCCATTATTATTGCTGTTATTGTTATTATTACGGTTATTATAATTATTACCCTTATTATTTTGTCCGTTCTGGTTCATGTTATCCCTTTTCCCGTTTGCAGTTTCCTGCTTTATTTCATCTGCATTTTCCTTAGTTTCTTTACTATTAGTTTCTTTTTTATTAATTCCCTTTTTAATATTATTATCCGCTCTGTCCGTCTCTTTATCATCCTTTACATCTTTATTATTATCCCCTGCAGCATCTGTAGCAATTCCTGGTTTAATCTCCTCCTTTTTCTGGATTTCCTCTTTCTGCTTGCTGGCAGCCTGTGGCTTTGCATTGTCCTCTGCGGCAGGCTTTTCCACATCTGTTTCTGTATTTACAGGTTCTTCTTTTACTGCTTCCTGTGGATTTACAGTTTTGCCTGGAGCCTCTTTGGCAGGCTTGCTTTTTTTACTGCTGCCCTGCTTATCTGTTTTTGCAGGCTGGTCTGCTTTAACAGGTTTGCTTTCCTGTTTTGCAGCAAGCTGGCTGAAGTTTTTAAGCAGAAAAGCTATCGCATTATCCTCTATAGTGCTCTGGGCACTCTTAGCCTCAAACCCGTTTTCCTGTAAAAACTTCACTAAATCTTTGCTTTTTATATCAGGAAGTTTTTCCTGCATACTTCTTGCAATTTCATATATCTTCATTTTTGCCATACGTTCCTATGACCTCCTAGTCCATTTTCTTCATAACCGCTTGTGCAAGGCCTTTATCAGTAACTGCCAGGGATGCACGGAATTCTTTTCCTGTAAACTTTCCAAGTTCTTCTTTCATTCCATGAATCTTTACCGGTATTTTATAATACCCGCACATATTGTTAAACTTCTTCTTTGTATTATCCGAAGCATCTTCTGCCACAATGACAAGGGCGGCTTCTCCTGATTTAACAGCATTCTCTGTCATAAACTCACCACTTGCTACTTTTCCCGCCTTTGCTGCCATCCCCAGCATAAGAAGGGCGTTATCATTCTTCACTGCCCATCATCTCCTTTTCAAGCTCTTTGTACACTTCTGCAGGAATAGTGACCTTTAGGGAACGTTCCAGTGACTTGCGCTTTTCTGCAATTCTTAGACATTCCACTGAATTACATATATATGCTCCCCTGCCATTTTTCTTTCCTGTAAAATCAACTTCAATTAAATCTTCTGGTGTTTTTATTATTCTTATAAGTTCTTTTTTTTCTTTGCGCACACCACATCCAGTACACTGGCGCATAGGGATTTTCCTTGTACGCGGGGTATTTTTAGTTCCCATAAAGGCGCACCTCCTTATTATATGGCCAAGCAGATTCCGCAATCCGCCCTGCTGCTTTTCCACTTACAAACCAGCCTTATAGCTGCTGCCGTTGCTTTCCAGCGGAACTTATACTCCCGCTGGAACAAATAAGTCCCTGTTTACCACTTATGTCTCCGCAACATAGAAGAGGGGAACTTACCTGATGAAGTTAAAATATATCCGGGATTTCCTCCTTTTCACATTTGATATCTATTTTATAGCCTGTAAGTTTTGCAGCAAGCCTTGCATTCTGCCCTTCTTTTCCGATAGCAAGCGACAACTGGTTCTCTGGCACAATTACATGTGCTGTTTTTTCTTCTTCATTTGCTTCCACTGAACAGACTTTTGCAGGGCTTAATGCATTCTCAATAAGGACTGCGGGTGAATCGCTCCATGTTATAATATCAATTTTTTCGCCTTTAAGTTCTTCAACAATCGCATTAACACGGCTGCCATTTATCCCAACACATGCACCTACAGGGTCTACATTCGGGTTATCCGCTGACACAGCCATTTTAGTACGTGAGCCTGCCTCCCTTGCAATGCTCCTGATTTCTACTGTCCCATCCTGTATCTCAGTAACTTCTTCTTCAAACAGCCTTTTAACAAACTCAGGATGTGTACGTGACACTGTAATCCTTGGCCCTTTAGGTGTATCCTTTACTTCCACTACATAAAGTTTTATATGTTCTGTGGGTTTAAAATACTCTCCCTTTACCTGTTCACTTTCCATAAGTACCGCATCAACTTTGCCAAGGTTTATACATACATTCTTTCCACTATAGCGCTGTACAATTCCTGTTATTACTTCCCTCTCTTTCTCAAGGTACTGTATATAAAGGACTTTCCTCTCTTCTTCACGTATCTTCTGTACAACAACCTGCTTCGCTTTCTGTGCTGCAATACGCCCGAAATTCTTTGGTGTTACCTCAATAGAAACAATTCCGCCAACATCATGCACATCATATCTTAAAATCGCCTCTGTAATACCAATCTGCTCTGTTTCGTCCTCAATCGCATCATCATCTACAACAACTTTTTCTGCGTAAACTTTTACCTCGCCAGTTTCACGGTTTATATTTACTTTTATATTTTCTGATTTGCCATACTGGTTTTTGCAAGCTGCCAGAAGTGAATTTTCAATAGCTTCTAAAATAACTTCCTTGCTAATCTGCTTTTCCTTTTCAATCGCATTCAGTGCTTCTATAAGTTCTGAACATTCATTTCTTGTAGACTTTGTCTTCCTTGCTGCCATTTTTCTATTTTCCTCCTTATTTCCGCATATGGTTATTTTTTAAAAATCTATAGCCAGCCTGACTGTAGAAATCTCTGCGCGGGGTATTTCGTAATCATCTGAAAAATCCGTTTCTACTGTAATTGTTTTATCTGTAAAAGCTTTTAACATTCCTGTAATCTCTTTTACATAAACTTCTTTTCCATTTTTGCCACAAGGTATCTTCCTTGCCTTATAAAACTTTATATCAACATCACTGCCTATGCTGCGCCTGAAATCCTTTTCTTTCTTCAGCTGCCTGCCAAGCCCTGGCGAACTTACTTCAAGTATATATGAATCATCTATAAAATCTTCCCTGTCCATAATATCACTTAAGGTACGGTTTACCATCTCACAGTCATCAAGGGTAATTCCACCTTCTTTGTCAATATAGGCCCGTAAATACCAGTTGCCTGCTTCCTTGACATACTCAACATCAACAAGTTCAAAATTATTTGCCTCCATAACTGGCTTTAAAAGTTTTTCCGTGCGTTTTTCATATTCCTCATGTTTAACCAAGTGCATTACCTCTTTTCTATATAATATATAATAATTGATAAATAGTAGTTAATGATAAATAGTGGCTAATTAAGTAATGAGTAATAATTATTACTTATTAAGTTTTATAAATTTTAATTATCTTATTATTTTGATAGTCCTATACTTTTTGTAATTTCATAATTTCTACTATTGGCCAATGGTTTAAACGGGCTGGCACAAAATTAAAGAGTGGACGCGCGTCCACTCTTACTAATAATTACCATGTTTATACTCTAGTAGTGTATCACTACTGTGGGAGAAATGCAAGTGTTTTTTAGCATCCTTCCTACGTCAATACTATTGAACTTTTATATCCACGTCTGGTCTTTCATAAATATATTGCTTCCTACAATACCAATAGAGGTAACTACAATAGCTGGAATTACTCCTCCTCCAAATATTGCATATAATGATGGTACAATTTCAAATACAAGAGCAGTTAAAACACCTGCCACCATGCCTATTTTGATTGCTGTAACACTCATTTTTGACCTAAACTCCTCTGAGTTCCTATCCCTGTAAACAAGACCTATAATAAATGTCGGAATAAGAACACCTCCACAAACTGTATAACCATAAGTACCAATAGAGTATATGGATTGTGCAAATAATCCGGCAAAAATAGCAAAAATACCCACACATAAGGTTGAAATTTTGGCATATTTTACTGCTTTAACAGGATTCAGTTTTTCCTCAGGGTCTATAATATCTGTAACAATATTAGCAGCAGCACAATTTAAATGTGTATCAGCACAAGATAAACAAGCAGCAAGAACTCCAATTGAAAGTAATATTCCAACATAAGGAGGCATTTTATTTAAAATTGCCCAAACCATTGCATAATCTCCAGCTTCCTGGTTATATATCCATGTAGCAATTCCGATTGTAATAACAAGAAAGACAAGTAAAATATTAAAAAAGAAGGTAATTCCATATGCCTTTCTTGCTGTTTTTACATCCTTTGCAGCAAAAGCCCTGTTCCAAAAAATAGGATTAGATGTTGCACCAACAAGACCTGTTAAAAAACCAGAAATAATTGTAAATGGTTTATCCGTGAATAAATCCCAGTGAGACGCATCAATAGATTTAACTGTATCTTCAAGCCATCCAAAACTAAAATTCATCATTTTTAATCCAAAGAAAATAACAGAAGCAGCAAATAACATTTGGATAATACCATGTAATGCATCAGCATAGATTACAGCTTTAACTCCTCCCAGGGTTGTATAGGCAATAAATACTGCACCACATACTACCACAGAAATCCGATAATCAAATCCAAATACCATCTCAATTACATAAGAAACTCCCATAATTTGTGAAGCTGGCCATACAGCATTTGGCATTAATGCAGCAAAACCTCCAATTCTGCGTATAACAGTATCACCTCCAGCAAGATATCCAGATATATAATGCGGCATAGACATATATTTAAATCTTGCCAGATATGGAGCTATTATAAAACCTATTAAAAGTCCGCCAAAAAGTCCTTCACCAAGATATAACCAGTATGCAGAAATTCCATACATAGCCCCACGTCCACTTTGTCCAATAAAATTACCTGCACCACTAAAACTAGCCCATGCAGATAAAGTAAGTAATATTGTACCTACACGTTTACCACCAATAAAATACTCTTCTGTATTATTTGATTTTTTTCTTGTTTTAACTGCTATTCCAATACAAAAAAACAAGTCTGCTAAAACCAATATTAAAGAAACTACTTTAAAACCTGTACTCATATTAAAATTCCCTCTCTGTATGCTATAAACCATTTTTTATTAAATTCATGATATCTATATCATCATTCATTAATTTTTTTAAATATTTTAAATCATCTATATCATCAATTTCAAATATCTCATCATTATTATCATAATGTTTTACATGTACTTTCCAACTATTAAAATGCGGAAATAATACCTCATCCCAGAACATATTCCTAGTATAAGGATTCTCCCAGTCTGTTAATGCAATTTGTTTCCTGATGAATAATAAATCTGTTTTAGTCCAAAATGAAACACCAGAATAAACTGAACCTCCATATCCATTTTTATTAACTGAAATAATACAATCCTCTTCCGAAAGTTCTGCTATCCACTCTGGTTTTTCAAGATTATATTTCATCATATGCAAGTAAAAACTATCCTTAGAAGAATATTTTTTATAAATATTTTCTACCATATACAAATCAGCAGTTACCACATATGAATCCATATCAAAATATTTACTTGCATAATACATTGATGAAATTGTATTATATTCAGGATATTTAGGATTATATACTATAATAATCTGAATATTGCCAGAATATTTTTCTTTTAAGTACATAAACTTTTCATGCATATAACCAGTTACAAGAATAATACGTTGTAAACCTGCACCAATCATAAACTCTATGTTTTTTTCTAATATTGCCTTCCCATTAATAGGAATTAAAGATTTTGGTATTACCTTTGTTATTTCACTTAACCTTGAACCAAGTCCTGCCGCCAGAATAATTGCCTGTTTCATTTTTTCATCTCCTCCCATCTCTTTTTACATTCTAATGCAAGGTCCAGTCTTTCTCTTAAACGCCATTTATTATATTCAATATTCTGGAATTGTTTATATTTTATTAAATGCCAGTATACCCACATATAATACATTGCCATTTTAAAAAGCAAAAATTTAGCGTAATCAAGTGTTCCACCTGATTTCCGAAAGTAAGAATTTAAAAAAATCATTTCCATTTTATCTGTTAAATCATTTTCCAGAGAAAAATTTGCTAAATCACAATATACATCAGACATACCAGAATATTCCCAATCTATAAGAACTGCCCTGTCTTCTAATATCAAAATGTTCCCGAATATTGTATCAATATGGCATGCAACAGGTTTTCTTTTATAATGCTGTAGCATCCATACTGTCATATTATATAATTCTTTCTCATGCATAATCAATTTTTCTGGATAATCTGCTTTCATTTTTAGTAATTCTGCTTTATATATAGCAATATTATTCAAAATATCATATTGGTTTTTCAATTCAGCCCCTGAATTATGTAGTTTTAACATAACATCTATAATTTTATCCATTGTATTTCCAACAAGTAGTTCTTCTTCTGACCTTATAGAATATGCATCAATATATTCTATTAAAAAACTGCCTTTATGAAAAACGTATAATTCTGGTGAAACTCCTAATTTATATCCTGTTTTCATATTCCAATATTCATCATTACGGTTAATAATATGTTCTGTTCCTTCTCCAGCAATTCTTGCAATATATTTTTTATTACCATCATTAAGCAGATATGTTTCATTAGTAAGACCTCCCTTAACACTTTGGATTGATTTAATTTTAATTCCATACATATTTGCTAATTCTCTGATTTTAGTTAATATTATTTCTTTCATACAGCATATTTCTCCTGTTGATTTTTATTCTGGTATAAAACCAGAACATTATAATTTTAGAAATTCTGCAACTCTTTTGCAGTTATTTGTATCTACATAATCAAACAACTTCAATGAAAGTTCTTTTCTTTTTTCTAAATATCCATCTTCACCTGTATATATATTTTCTATAAAAGAAATAAACTCTTCATAATTTGTAATAATCTTGCCTGCAATATAATCCTCTAAATTTTTAACACATAACCCTAATTTATAATCCTTTAAATCAGAGAAAACATATCCAACAGGCCTGTTTAAAATTAAATATGCATATAAACTAGATGAGTAATCACTAATCAACGCATCTGCATCTTTCATTAATCTATAATTGTCTATTTCTAAGGATTTTACATTATCAGCTGTCAAAACAATAATATTAGACAAACTCCTTAAATCCAATTTAGAAATATCCTGTTTTGGATGCAGTTTAATAACCATAAGAATATTCCTGTCTTTTAAATACTGGTTTAATTCATTATATTGTATATCTGTTTCAATCAACGGAATTCCCATTTTCTGTTCTATATTACTGTCATTTCTTTGAAAAGCAATCCCTTTCCTAAAAGTAGGCATCCAAAGAATAACTTTATTATATTTATAATTTCCTTTAACGATTTTCTTTAATTCATTTTCTGAAGGCGAACAAAGGACATCATAAATTGGATATCCAAGATGCAAAATTTTTTTACTTGGATACTCAATATTATACTGGTCTGCTAATACAGGAGAATGAAGGTCATCCTTTGGAAATAATACAAAATCAACTGAATCTGGCAAATCGCAATACCCTTTACAATCCTTTAATGCCACCGCCCCATGAGTAAAATAAATTGATATCTGGTCTTTTCTGGCTTTATTGGTTATATCACTGTCTGATGTAAAAAATTTTGCTGTACAAATATAAAAAGCTTTACGAAATCCTGGTTTAAACAACCATAGACACGAAACATTATCTGGAAGTTTCTTTTTAACCTTTTTTCTTACGAGCCAGATTATTTTATACTTTTTGTTATATTCATTCTTAATTAAATAATCATAAAATGCACCACCATTGCAATCAAAATCGTTATGGCTTTCAATTACAATAATATTTTTCAATGGCTGGTGTTTTGTAAAAATGCTAACCAGTTTTTCCAAAACCATTTCAATTTTATATTGGTATATAACCTGTAATGTATGTTTAATTCCATTTTGTTTTAAATAATTCAAAATTTGCATATAATCAGCACTCCATATATAGATTTTTTTATTCTTACACTTTACTTTTAAAAATTTTTACTATTAATTTTCTTTTTATAAACAAAAA
>CAJTRU010000024.1 GCA_910579085.1 uncultured Lachnospiraceae bacterium
CTATACTTACGTCCGTCTAAATCACCTTCCCCACACCATAATTTCCAGTTATTATCTATTCTGTTTTTTTGTAATTCTGATGGATACAGCAGGTTTCCCGTGTTCCAGCTAAACATTATTCCATGACAGGAAAGTATGCCGAAGGCATGGCTTTTGCACGTATTCCGCTACATTACAATGCCATTTAGTTAAAGAGAGTTGTTTTAAATAGTATAATTACTGGATGGGCTGGCAAATCCAAAGTGTCTTCTATGAACAAAGCACGTTCCCACTGGTTTGGCCAGGGCGTCACACGCAATGGTGCATAAAGCCCCTATGTTCCTACAGAACATTTAATACGGGGCTTAAACACCAGCGGTCCCTTTACAAACCAACAGCTTGTTCATGTAAGCACATTTGGAATTTGCCAGCCAGAATACTTTTTGGTAATTTATAAAAATATTTTCTGCCTGAACCCTTAAATAAATGACATTGCGTTACGTCAGCCCACGCAACAATGCATAGGAATACAAACACTGGCTGTGCTGAAGTGTCCCTGTCATGGAATAATTTTTAGCTGGAACACGGGAAACCTGCTGTTCACCAACAAACACAAAAAATATAATATAGATGCAAAATAAATATTATAACTGGAAATTATGGTGTAGTTAATGTGATTTAGACGGATGGCAGTACAATGATATCATTTTGGTATTAGTGTTTGTACAAAAATAACTACTACATTGTTTAATAAGTGGATAACAGAATAATTCCCACCACCCCCCCATTTACAGTTATCTTTTTATTTTTTGTTTTATTAAGGGTTGCTGGTGACAGGTTTTGTGTGCCAGATGCCATCAATTATTCCATAAAAGGGGCACTTTAACCCCGCCGGCATTTAAGCCCGTATGTAACAGAAGAAACTTTGGTTTCTTCTGGGCATATGGGCTTTATGTGCCGTTGCGTGGGTTAACGTAGCGGAAGCGTGCCCCTGTATGGAATATTGTGGCTCTGGCATCAAAAACCGTCCGCCAGTCCGGCACAAACAAAAGATAACCGTAAATTATCTATCATATATGGAGAAAACATAGGAATTTATAAAACGGATGTGTAATACTAAGAAAATGCTTGAAAATATGTATAGGGGATGGTACACTTAATATGTGTATTAATATGGATGGGAAATGTTAACTCATAATATATTCAGAAATAACTACAAACCAGCATTTTTAATACATTTGTAAAACATATAAAATTGAAATGTAGAAGATAAGGAGAAGTAGTAAGATGTTTAAGAAACTCGGTAAGATGAAAATTGGTAAGCGTTTAAAGAATGCTTTTACACAAATTATTGTTGTATTTGGGATATTATCTGTACTGGTTATGGTAGTTATGTTCTATACAGCGAAGAACTATGAAACGGTTCTTGATTATTATGCATATCCACAAGGGGATATAGCATTAGTAATGAATGAATCGGCAGAAGTAAGGTCTGCCACAAGAGGGGTAATCGGGTATGAAACAAGAGAATTAATCCAGGCTTTAATGGAACAGCATGATGAAGCAGTTGCCAATTTTGAAGAACTGCTGGAGAAAGTCCGTGCTACAATGTTAACAGAAAGAGGCATTGCTTGTATGGCCTCAATTGATAAAGCATGGGCAGAGTACAAAGAAATTGATACAGAGGTAGTCAGGTTAGGAGCAACAACAGACAAGGAATCGTGTATCCAGGCACAAGAGATGATGGTAAACGAAGGTGCATCAAAGTATGATGCACTGGATGACGCACTGGAAGCTCTTATGGCTGTGAACCAGGAAGAAGGTGCAGATGAAAGAACATTAAATAAAACACTGTTGTATATTGCATGCATAGTGATTGTAATTGTTATTATTGTACTTGTTCTTTATTCAGCCAGGCTTTCAGGGGTAATCGCAAAAAGTATTGAAAAGCCTCTTATTGAATTAAAGGACAGGTTTATTACATTTGCGGAAGGAGATATAGACTCGCCGCTTCCAGTGGTTGAAACTGAGGATGAGATTGCAGAGCTTGTGGAAGGCATGTCGGTTATGTCTGACAGAATCAGGGCTGTGATTACAGATTCTGGCAGGCTGCTGAACGAGATGGCAGATGGCAATTTTGCAGTAAAAACAGAGTGTGAAGAACAATATATGGGTGCATTCCAGGCTCTGCTGACAGGAATGAGAAAAATGAACCGCCAGATAGATACCACAATCAAAGGTGTAAGTGATGCGTCAAAGCAGGTATTAACAGGTTCTACAAACCTTGCAGAAGCTGCCCAGTCTGTGGCAGAAGGTGCAACTGACCAGGCAGCAGCCGTAGAGGAAATGCAGGCAACTATTGATGAGCTTAGCAATGGTATTAAGACAACGGCTGATGAACTGGAGAAATCATATAATGAAGCCCGCAGATATGCAGATATGGCAGAAGGCAGCCGTGGGGATATGGAAGCTATGGTGGATGCTATGCACCGTATTAGTGAAGCATCTGAAAAGATTAGCGAGATTATTGTACAGATTGAAGATATTGCAAGCCAGACAAACCTGTTGTCATTAAATGCTTCAATTGAGGCAGCCCGTGCAGGGGATGCAGGAAAAGGATTTGCAGTAGTTGCAGACCAGATACGCAATCTTGCAGAACAGAGCGCAAAGTCGGCGGTAGATTCAAAATCATTGATAGAAACTGCTATTAATAAAGTAGAAGAAGGAAGCCATAATGCAATAAAAGCTTCTGATTCATTAAAAGAAGTAGTTGACGGGGTAAAACTTGTTGCAGAAGGTTCAAAGAAGATGAAAGAGATATCACTTGAACAGTCAGAAAGTATGCAGCAGGCAGACCAGGCTATAGAAAGAATTGCAGAAATTGTACAGAGCAATTCAGCAGTGGCACAGGAAACATCAGCAACAAGCGAAGAGTTAACTGCACAGGTAACTGAATTTAATAATATGGTTTCAATATTTACTTTCAGGGAATAAAAACATATAAAAGTAATATTTTGAAATATAATTTATAATCACCAGAATGGAGGATAAATTAATGGGAATGACTATGACACAAAAAATTCTGGCGGCACATGCAGGTTTACCATCTGTTGAAGCTGGCCAGCTTATTGAGGCAGATTTAGACTTAGTTCTTGCCAATGATATTACAGGCCCTGTTGCAATCCATGAGGCAGAAAAGCTAAATAAAAAAACTGTATTTGATAAAGATAAAGTAGTGCTTGTCCCTGACCACTTTGCTCCAAATAAAGATATTAAATCAGCAGAGCATTGCAAATGTGTACGTGAGTACGCAAAAGAACATGATATTACAAATTACTTTGAAGTAGGCAAGATGGGTATTGAACATGCGCTTCTTCCAGAAAAAGGGCTTATAGTTGCTGGTGAGACATGTATAGGTGCAGATTCACATACATGTACATATGGGGCACTTGGAGCATTTTCTACAGGTGTAGGCAGTACAGATATGGGATGTGGCATGATAACAGGTAAAACATGGTTTAAAGTACCATCTGCAATAAAGGTAATCCTTAAAGGCAAGCCTTCAAAATGGGTAAGCGGCAAGGATGTTATACTACATCTTATAGGCATGATTGGTGTTGACGGTGCATTGTACCGTTCGCTTGAATTTACAGGTGACGGGGTTGCAAACCTTTCAATGGATGACCGTTTTGCCATTGCAAACATGGCTATAGAAGCAGGTGCTAAGAATGGTATTTTCCCTGTTGATGACAAGACAATAGCATATATGGAAGAACATTCCAAGAAGCAGTATACTGTATATGAAGCAGATGAAGATGCCATATATGATGAAGAATATATTATTGATTTAAGCAGCCTTGAGCCAACTGTGGCATTCCCGCACCTTCCTGAAAATACAAAAACTGTAAGTGAAGCTGGTGAGGTAAAGATTGACCAGGTTGTTATAGGCTCATGCACAAACGGGCGTATAGAAGACCTGCGTGTTGCAGCAGAGATAATCAAAGGCCACAAAGTTGCTGATGGCATAAGGGTTATTGTAATACCTGCTACACAGGCAATTTACCTTAAAGCCATAGAAGAAGGACTTGTTCAGGCATTTATTGAGGCAGGTGCAATTGTAAGTACCCCTACATGCGGGCCTTGTCTGGGAGGTTATATGGGAATACTTGCTGCTGGTGAGCGTGCAGTTTCCACAACTAACCGTAACTTTGTCGGACGTATGGGGCATGTAGACTCAGAAGTTTATCTTGCAAGCCCTGCTGTTGCAGCAGCAAGCGCAATAACAGGCAGGATTTCACAGCCTTCTGATTTAGGATTATAAATCCTGCATAGATTGTTATAAAAGGTATAGTGGCAGTACTGCCCCGCATTACCATGTTTTAAAGTGCAGTACAGAAATGGAGAAATTATTATGAAAGCTTGTGGCATAGTCCATAAATATGGAGATAATGTAGACACAGATGTAATTATTCCAGCAAGATATCTTAATTCGTCTGAACCAGCAGAACTTGCTAAAAGCTGTATGGAAGATATAGACCCGGATTTTGTAAAACGCGTCAAAAAGGGCGATATTATGGTTGCAAATAAGAATTTTGGCTGTGGTTCATCACGTGAACATGCACCTATAGCAATTAAGGCATCAGGCATAAGCTGTGTTATTGCTGAAACATTTGCAAGGATATTTTACCGTAATGCGATTAATATAGGACTTCCTATTATAGAATGTCCAGAAGCAGCAAAGACAATAGAAGCAGGAGATACAGTTGAAATTGACTTTGACAGTGGCATGATTTATAACAAAACAAAAGGGACAGAATATAAAGGACAGGCATTTCCACCATTTATGCAGAAAATAATTGAGGCAGAAGGCCTTGTTAATTATATTAACCAGCAGTAAAAGCTGCCATATTAACAAATTAATATAGTAAAGATTGCATGAAAGTAAGAAAATACAGAAAGAGGTGCAGAATGGTATTTGCCCTTGTACTTGCAGGTGGCACAGGAAGCCGTATGGGAAATAACAGTAAACCCAAGCAGTTTCTTATGGCTTGTGGAAAGCCTGTAATAATCCATACGCTTGAAAAATTCTGCCTGCATGGAGGTGCAAGGCAGATTATTGTGCTTTGTCCTTCTTTATGGGTTTCTTATGCACAGGGTATTATTAATGAATATCTTGGGGATTATATAGGAAGCATAACTGTTATCTGTGGTGGTGCAAGCCGTAATGATACTATAATGGCAGGCATAAGCTATATTGAGGATTGTTACGGGCTTGATGAGAGCACAATAATTGTTACACACGATGCTGCAAGGCCGTTTATTAATAACCGTATAATTGATGAAAATATAGAAACAACATTAAAATATGGGGCAGCTACTACGGCTGTACCTGCAACAGATACAATTCTTTGCTGTCCAGGTGGCAGGACTGTTGAAAGTGTGGCTGACAGGACTGCCCTTTATATGTGCCAGACACCACAGACATTTTATGCAAAGAAACTACAAAGCCTGTATAATGCTTTGTCTGCTGGTGAAAAGGAAAAGTTTACAGATGCATCAGGCATACTGGTTAAAAACAATCTTCCAGTGGGCATTGTACAAGGTGAAATGTATAATTTTAAAATTACTTATCCTAATGACCTGGCTGTTGCAGAGGAATATATCAGGCACAGGATTGTATAATTTTGTAAACTGCCTGTAATATTTACAGGGCATGGATGGAGGATTATTATGGAAGTTACAGTATTATGTTATTCCAGGTGTACCACATGTAAAAAAGCTCTTAAATGGCTTGATGAAAATGGCATTGCATATAGTGAACGCCCTATAAAAGAGGAAAACCCTTCAAAAGAGGAGCTTGTTTGCTGGTATAAGAAAAGCGGGCTGCCATTAAAACGTTTTTTTAACACTAGTGGCAATGTTTATAAAGAATTAAAATTAAAGGACAAACTGCCTGGCATGAGTGAGGAAGAACAGTTAGAACTGCTTTCAACAGACGGGATGCTTGTAAAACGTCCGTTAGTCATTGCAGATAATGTGGTTTTAACAGGATTTAAAGAAGATGAATGGAAGGCTCTTCTGGAGCAGTAATCCATCACTATTAGTGCTGGCAGGGGAGGCATTTTTATGAAAACTTCTGATTTTAGCTATGACCTGCCAGAAGAACTTATTGCACAAGACCCTGCAAAACGCAGGGATTTGTCAAGGCTTCTGGTTATAAATAAAAATACTGGCAAAAGGGAACATAAAGTTTTTCATGATATTGTAGATTATCTTGTACCTGGTGACTGTCTTGTAATAAATAATACAAAAGTTATACCAGCACGGCTGCTTGGTGAACGTGAAGGGACTGGCGGCAAAGTTGAGCTGCTTCTCCTTAAGCGCAAGGGAAATGATATATGGGAAACACTGGTACGTCCTGGCAAAAAGGCAAGGCCTGGACAGATGCTGGAATTTGGCGGCGGTCTTCTTAAAGCGGAAGTTTTAGAAGTAGCAGAGGATGGCAACAGGCTGGTACAGTTCAGTTATAATGGCATATTTGAGGAAATACTTGACAGGCTTGGACAAATGCCGCTTCCGCCATATATTACACATAAACTTGAGGATAAAAACCGTTACCAGACAGTTTATGCAAAATATGAAGGTTCAGCAGCAGCACCAACAGCAGGGCTTCATTTTACGGAAGAACTTTTAAAGGAAATTGAAGAAAAAGGTGTAAATATTGCAAAAGTTACTTTACATGTAGGGCTTGGCACTTTCAGGCCTGTTAAATCAGATAATATTGAGAACCACCATATGCATACAGAGGAATATTATGTTGGAAGCCAGGCAGCAGATTTAATTAACAGCACAAAGAAAAAGGGCGGCAGGGTAATCTGTGTTGGTACTACAAGCCTCCGTACTGTTGAATCGGCAGCAGCAGGCTATGGAATAATAAATCCAGGCGGCGGTGATACAGATATATTTATTTATCCAGGATACCAGTTTAAGATTGCAGATGCGCTGGTAACTAATTTCCATCTGCCAGAATCAACACTTCTTATGCTTGTTTCTGCATTAGAAGGGCAGAATGAAATCCTGGCTGCGTATAAAGAGGCTGTTTCACTGGGATACCGCTTTTTTTCATTTGGTGATGCAATGTTTATGGAAACACGTAAACTGGTTTATAATGCTGATGGTACATATAACCAGAGGTATTATACAGAAAAAGGGGAATTAAAAATACCATATAGTGAATATATAAAAGAAGAAAGCAGGTTTAAAGAGCATATAGCCGCTTCTGGCGTAGAAAATGCATGGGGTATGTTCCATTAAAACAACAGGTATGGCATTGCATGGACTTTAAATAAAAAATGGCAGCAGAGAATGGAAGGGCGTGGATATTTTTATGGATAAAAAAATGTTATTTGTATACAATCCTATGGCAGGAAAGGAGCAGATACGTAACAACCTTTCGGATATTATACAGATTTTTTGTAATGCTGGATACCAGATTACAATATTTTCTACAAATGGTGCTGGCCATGCCACAAAAATAGTGGCAGAGAAGGGCATGGATTATAATTATATTGTATGTTCTGGCGGAGATGGTACTATGAATGAAGTTGCAACAGGGCTTATGAAACTGGAGAAATGCCCTGTCTGCGGATATATACCAGCAGGTACTGTAAATGATTTTGCATCAAGCCTTAAAATACCAAAAATCATGAAAGAAGCAGCAGAGCTGATAACATATGGGAGTGTATTTGAATGTGACATGGGACAGTTTAATGACAGAAGCTTTACATATGTTGCTGGATTTGGCGCATTTACAGAAGTTTCTTACCAGACACCCCAGGAGTGGAAAAATGCACTTGGCAAAGTAGCATATTTTGCAGAAGCATTAAAGCATATATCAGATATTAAGCCGCACCATATGACAATAAAAAGTGGTGATGAATTATATGAAGATACATTTATATTAGGACTTGTAAGCAATTCTGTATCTGTGGCAGGTTTTAAGGCATACAGTAAAAAAAATATTAAGATGGATGATGGGAAGTTTGAGGCTATTTTTATACGCAATCCCAAAAATCCAATAGAAATACAGCAGGTTTTAAATTCCCTGCTCTCAAAACAGCTTGATGCCCCGCAGATATTATATTTAAGCAGCAGTGAAATTTCCATTGATAGTGAAGATGATGTACAGTGGACACTTGATGGTGAAGATGGCGGCATATGCAGTTATGCAGAAATAAAAAACTTAAAACAGGCATTGCCAATAATATGTGATAAACGTGCATATGCAGAAGTATCATGTAAATATGATGAAACATAAAAACATCCAGGAACTCTAAGGGGTTCTTGTAGTATAAAAGACAATTTATATAAATTTATATTTTTACATCCTGTAGATATTTTCTGCCAATAGGAATATTTCCAGATTTGAAGCATAAAATTATTTATAATAGGCTGGAAAATGCAAATAAGGCATTTTCTATTCTAAATATTTGTAATGCAGCAGAGAATGGAGGAAATATGTGCGGAATAGCAGGATTTTTTAATGCTTCCCTGGATTTTACAGAGAGCAGCCAGTTATATGGTAAGGTACTGGAGAAAATGAAAAACAGCATTGCACACAGAGGGCCTGACAGCGAAGGCGTACGGCTTTTCAGGCATTGCGGCATTGCACATACAAGGCTTGCAATTATTGACCTTTTAGGTGGTATACAGCCAATGTGCAGGAAACTTGACGGATACTCTTACCATATAGTATATAACGGGGAACTGTATAATACAGGCAGGCTCCGTAAGAAACTTATGAATGCAGGATGGAGTTTTGTATCTGGTTCAGATACAGAGGTTATCCTGCTTTCTTTTTTGCAGTATGGCCCTGAATTTGTTAATAAGCTTGATGGGATTTTTGCATTTGCAATATATGATGAAAGACATGAAACAATATATCTTTACAGGGATAGTTTTGGAATTAAGCCATTATTTTACACTATTAAAGATGGTACGGTTATATTTGCTTCAGAACCAAAAGGGCTTTTTAAATATCCTGGTGTTGAAGCCATCCTGGACAAAGACGGGATTAATGAGGTTTTTGGAATTGGGCCTGCAAGAATTCCAGGGTCGGGTGTTTTTAAAGGGGTATATGAGGTTAAACCAGGCTGTTATTTAACATGCAGCAGGTATGGAATAAAAAACAGCTGCTACTGGCATCTTAAAAGCAGGCCACATGAAGACAGTTATGAAAAAACAATTGAAAAGACAGGTTTTCTTGTAGAAGATGCTATTAAAAGGCAGATGGTTTCAGATGTGCCAATATGTACATTTCTGTCAGGCGGCATTGATTCAAGCCTTGTTTCAGCGGTATGTGCAGCAGAGCTGAAGAAAAAAGGTGAAAGGCTTGTCACATATTCATTTGATTTTACAGGAAATGACAAATATTTCCAGGCAAATAGTTTCCAGCCGTCGCAAGACCGTCCTTATGTTGATAAAATGGTAGAATTTCTTGGCTCAGAACACCATTACCTGGAGTGTTCTTATGAAACACAGGCAGACCTTTTATATGCATCAATAGATGCGCATGACCTGCCCTGTATGGCGGATGTGGACTCGTCCCTTGTACATTTCTGCCGCCAGGTAAGTTTAAACCATAAAGTTGTACTGACTGGAGAATGTGCAGATGAAGTATTTGGTGGATATCCGTGGTTCCATAAAGAAGAATTTTTAAAAAGTAATACATTTCCGTGGACACCTGATTTACTGCCACGCAAGGAACTTATAAAGAGTGATGTGCTATATGCTTTAAAAATGGATGAATTTGTACAAAGGGCGTATGAAAATGCAGTAAGTGAAACTTCACTGCTCCCATGGGAAGATGAAACAGAAAGCAGCAGGCGGCAGACTGGTTATCTTAATATAAGGTTCTTTATGCAGACGCTACTAAACAGGATGGACAGAACAAGCATGAATTCAGGGCTTGAAGCAAGAGTTCCTTTTGCTGACAGGAAACTTGTAGAATATGTTTTCAATGTACCGTGGAATATGAAAGCCTGTGATGGTGTAGTTAAAAACCTGCTGCGCCAGGGGGCACGCGGCAAGCTTCCTGATGAGATACTTTTCAGGAGAAAAAGCCCATATCCAAAAAGTTACAACCCATACTATGAAAAACTTCTGGCAGAACGCCTGGATGTTTTAATAGAAGAAGGGGATTCACCATTATTTAAAATAATAGATATAAAGAAACTTGGCAAGTTTATGCAAAGTGTAAAAGACTATGGAAAGCCTTGGTATGGCCAGTTAATGGCAGGCCCTCAGATGCTTGCATATCTGGTACAGCTTGGGTACTGGATGAAGAAATTTAATATTAAAATTGAAATTTGATAATTCCAGGCTGCTTTGTCTTGGGCATGAGTGGCAAATCCACATGTCCATCCGCCAATACAATATAACTGGAATTTAATTAAAAATTTCCCTCTTCCATTTTGAGATAATATGTGCTATAATAATCACCATTGCCAGGTTAAATTATTACGATAAAAGAATTCTGCCATATAACTGCATCTGTAGCTCAGTGGATAGAGCAGCGGTTTCCGGAACCGTGTGCCGGGGGTTCGAGTCCCTCCAGATGCGCTTATTGAAGGATTTTTGAAAGGAAGTGCGCATTTTATGCGGTTTAAGTACAAAAAGTTAATATTAGTATTTACTGTTGCTATAATGTTTATTGGTCTTGGGACATTTTCGCTTATTGCACCATCAATAGATTTTTCTGGTAAGGCAGACGGGGCAGAAAGCAGTAACAGCAGTTCTATAGCACATAGTGTTGTTGCAGATATGTCGGAAAGTGATATTAAGTCTGCAATATCAGAACTTGTATCAAATTATTTTGATGCAAAACAACGTGTTGATTTAGAGAAGTTGGAAGAATGTGTCAGTGATATAAGCCGCATAGATAATAAGCGCCTTGTAGCTGAAGCAGAGTACATTGAGGAATATAAAAATATTTCCTGTACCATAAAAAAGGGATATGACAGTGGTACATACAGGGTTTATGTGTATTATGATGTAAAGGTATATGATATTGATACACTTGTGCCATCGCTTACAGCTTTGTTTATAAAAGCAGATGAAAATGGCAGTTTCGAGATATATCTTGGGACAATAGATGGTGAAGCCCAGGAAATGCTTGACAAACTTGACAATAGTGATGAAATTAAAAAGATTGCAGATTCAGTCCAGAAAAGGCTTGAAGAAATTGTAAGCAGCAATGAAGATGTAAGGGATTTTTATGAAATGCTTGAAAGCAGTGATGAGACAAATGAGTCTGTAGAAGAAAATGAAAACATAGATAAAGAGGGTAAACGTGCAACGGCAGCACCAAGATAAGCTTGTTTTGCGTATTTGTTTATCCTTGCAGGGCAAAACTTTTGTTTTGCCCTTTTCCCTTTGTTTAAGAAAGAACAGGATAATAAGGAACAGGGCAGATAATACAGGAAATGGGGTAAGGTATGCCAAATATATCTGGCCAGAATTCTGGCATAAGGATTAATAAGTTTTTAAGTGAAGCGGGTGTATGTTCAAGACGTGAAGCAGACAGGATGCTTGTAAGCGGAAGGGTGTGTATAGATGGTGTTCCTGCACAGGCAGGGGCAAAAGTTATGCCTGGCATGGAAGTCACAGCCGACGGCAGGCCTGTTGTAAAAGAAGAAGAGGAAATATTTATTGCATTTTACAAGCCAAAGGGGGTTGTCTGTACTACAGCACCAGAAGAAAACGGCGTTAAAGTTATGAATGTAATTGATTATATAGGGTATAGCAAAAGGATTTACCCTGTTGGAAGGCTTGACCAGTCTTCAGAAGGACTGCTGCTTCTTACAAACCAGGGGGATATTATGGAAAAAATCCTCCGCAGCCGTTATGGCCATGAGAAAGAGTATTTTGTAAGGACAGACCATAAGATAACAGACAGCTTTATAGAGAAGATGGGAAAGGGAGTACCTGTTTTAGATACAGTTACAAAGCCATGTAAAATATGGAAAGAGGACAATTATAGTTTCCATATAATACTTACACAGGGACTTAACCGCCAGATAAGGCGCATGTGTGAATATTTCGGGTATAAGGTGGTATACCTTAGACGTGACAGGGTAATGAATATTACACTGGACGGGCTTAAGAAAGGCAGATACCGCCATTTAACAAAAGAAGAGATAAATATATTAAAAAAACAGATGGACGGGGACAGAGGTTAGTTTTTATTTACTGCTTTTGGAAATGGAATTGTGTTTTGTACATGTCTGCACAGTTTTAGAACCAGCATGGGGCAGAATAAAGAAAGGCGGGTGTAAATATGCCAGATAGTATAAACCGTATGAAGGAACTTGCTGCAAAGCTTGATAAGGCATCAGAAGTTTATTACCAGGGTAAAGATGAGATAATGAGCAATTTTGAGTATGACAAATTATATGATGAACTGCTTGGACTTGAGAAAGAAACAGGCATGGTACTAGCTGGAAGCCCGACTGCTAAAGTGGGTTACGAGGTGTTAAGCACACTGCCAAAAGAAGCACATCCTTCGCCTATGCTTTCCCTGGATAAAACAAAAGAAACAGATGAGCTTGTTGCATGGCTTGGCTCTAAAGAGGGGCTTCTTTCATGGAAAATGGACGGCCTTACAATAGTACTGGCTTATAGCGGAGGTGAACTGGTAAAAGCTGTTACGCGTGGCAATGGACAAGTTGGGGAAGTTATTACCAATAATGCAAAAGTATTTAGAAATATACCATTAAAAATCCCATTTACAGGCAGCCTTGTTTTAAGGGGTGAAGCAATAATAACTTATTCAGAATTTGAACGTATAAACGGGCTGCTGGATGCAGAAGAAAGATATAAAAACCCAAGGAACTTATGCAGTGGTTCTGTAAGACAGTTAAACAATGAAATTACAGCTAAAAGGAATGTTGAATTTTATGCATTTGCCCTGGTTGAAGCAGAAAATACAGATTTTGCTAATTCCCAGGCAAATAAAATGGAATTTTTGGTAAAACAGGGATTTGATGTTGTTGAATATAAAAAAGTAGATGCAGAAAGCCTTCCAGATACAGTAAAATGGTTTGAAAATAAAATAGCAACAAATGATTTTCCTTCAGACGGGCTTGTACTAATACTGGATGATATAGCATATGGCAATTCACTAGGGCATACTTCTAAATTTCCAAGAAATGCTATAGCGTTTAAATGGAAGGATGAAATAGCAGAAACAAAACTTACAGGAATTGAATGGAGTGCATCAAGGACAGGGCTTATAAACCCAATAGCACTCTTTGAACCAGTAGAACTTGAGGGCACAACAGTATCAAGGGCAAGTGTGCATAATTTAAGTATTATGGAACAGCTCCAGCTTGGTGAGGGTGATACAATACAAGTTTACAAAGCCAATATGATAATCCCGCAGATTGCAGAAAATCTTACAAGGAGCGGAAATATAAAAGTACCATCAGAATGTCCGGTCTGTGGCAGAAAGACTTCTATACATGAGGAAAATGATGTAAAAGTCCTTGTGTGCGGAAATGAGGAATGTCTTGCCAAGAAAATTAAATCAATTGCACATTTTGTAAGCAGGGATGCGATGGATATAGACGGGCTTTCAGAAGCAACTATAGAAAAGCTTGTAGCAAAAGGTTTCCTGCATGGGCTTGCAGGATTATTTAACCTTGAAAAGTACAAAGACGGAATAACACAGATGGAAGGTTTTGGCAAAAGGTCTTTTGAAAAACTAGTACAGGCAGCAGAAAATGCAAAGAAAACTACAACAGCAAGATTTGTATACAGCCTTGGAATTCCAAATATAGGATTGTCAAATGCTAAAATGATTTGTAAATATATGGACAATGATTTTAACAAAGTACGTAATGCCAGTACAGAAGAGCTGGTAGAGATAGACGGGATTGGTGAAGTAATTGCGGAAGCATTTGCCAGCTTTTTTGCAAAACCAGAGAATAATAAAACAATAGATGAATTATTAAAAGTAATTGAATTTGAAAAAGAAGAAATAAATACTGCTACAGAAGATATGGCAGGAATGAACTTTGTTGTAACAGGAAAAGTAAATATTTTTGCTAACAGGAATGCTGTTAAAGAGTTAATTGAAGTAAGAGGCGGAAAGGTTACAGGAAGTGTAACTTCAAAAACAAATTTCCTTATAAATAATGATATAATGAGCAATTCTTCTAAAAATAAAAAGGCTAAAGAACTAGATGTGCCTATAATTACAGAGGAAGACTTTATAGAGAGGTTTAATATAGAAGTTTAAAAATATAAAATTATTAAATGTATATTTTATTAACTCCAGGCAGTACAAATATTTTATGAAAAGAGGCGGAAATATGCCAATTAAAGTAAAGAATAACCTTCCTGCAAAGAAGGTTATGGAAAAAGAAAATATATTTATGATGGATGAGGACAGGGCAGTTACACAGGATATAAGGCCGCTGCATATAGCGGTTCTTAACCTTATGCCTTTAAAAGAAAATACAGAAGTACAGTTATTAAGAAGCCTGTCAAATACACCATTGCAGATGGATATTACATTTCTGTCAACAGCAACATATATAGGCACTCATACACCAGAAAGCCATCTTAATGAATTTTATAAGACCTTTGATGAAGTAAAGCAAAGGAAGTTTGACGGGTTAATTATTACAGGTGCTCCTATTGAGCATCTGGACTATGAAGAGATACAGTACTGGGAGGAACTTGTAAAAATAATGGAATGGTCAAAAACAAATGCCACTTCAACATTACATATCTGCTGGGGTGCACAAGCAGGGCTTTATTACCATTATGGCATACATAAACATATGCTTCCAAAGAAAATATCAGGCGTATATGAACACTATGTCCACCACCGCAGGATACCACTTTTAAGAGGGTTTGATGATGTATTTTATGCACCACATTCCAGGAATACCTGTGTTGACCATGATGAGATAGCAGCATGTAAAGAACTTATAGTCCTGGCTGACTCAGAAGAAGCTGGTGAGCTGCTGCTTGTTTCAACTGACTCAAGACAGATTTTTGTGCTTGGACACCTTGAATATGACAGGCTGACACTTGACATAGAATATAAAAGAGACATTGCAGCGGGGCTTGATGCAGAAATACCAGTAAATTACTATCCCGGTAATGACCCGTCAAAAAAACCTTACCTCACATGGAGGGCAGCAGCAAATGCAATGTATTCAAACTGGGTAAATTATTACGTATACCAACAGACCCCGTTTGAATTTATAAATACTGCTGAAATTATGGGGAAATAAGCAGACTGTTTTTCACACCCATTTTTTGCATAAGATAAAAAATACTAGTATAGCAGTAATAATATTACATAAGTATTTTGTGTGGTTATGGATAGACAATTAATAATATTAAAAAGATTGCTGGTTTTTTTGTATTAAAAGAAATGGAGGAATATAATGGATAATATTTTTCAAGAAAATACGTCATGGACTTTTGTAGTTCCTTGTGAAATTCCAGAGGATGTTAAGGAATTAATTATTCCTGGAGAGGAGGCTGTATGTGCATATAAGACCTTAAGAGATGTAGCTATCTTTAC
Source organism: uncultured Lachnospiraceae bacterium (assembly GCA_910579085.1). GTDB lineage: Bacteria > Bacillota > Clostridia > Lachnospirales > Lachnospiraceae > Butyribacter. The sequence continues at coordinate 15,581 of CAJTRU010000024.1, forward strand.
TAATAAACGTTTAATAGTAAGAGATGCACAAGGAGTAACAGGTAAAAAGATTGAAATGTATACATTGCCATATTCATCTATTATAATGTATTCAACTGAAAATGGCAGAAAGTTCCTTGATGCAAATTCAGAAATAGAATTATGGACTAAAGCAGGTAAAATAAAAATTAACCTTGATAAAAAGGTAAATATAAGAGAAATAGACAGATTATTAGCAATGCATATTTTATGAAATTAATAAATATATAACTAGTATGCCAGTGTCAGCCCCTTTACATTTATTAGCTACAATTAATTTTGTATCAAATAAAAATTAAATTATAATATTAACAGGATATTGAGCAACATTGTATTGCTGGCTGGATAAATAAGAATGTAAATAAACTGGCTTCTGCACATTTATGGAATAGTAATTAATAAGACTACAGCTTTACATGATGAAGGATTTTATAAGGAGTTTTGCCAATAGAAAGGCTTATAATAAATTGCACATTATTGCAGAATGTTATTAATGTATTTACAATATCTATAGTGGGAAATTGTGTATATATTGTATAAAAGTGTTAAAAGAATATAAAGTTATTGATTTATATTCTTTTTTTGTGTTAGAATTTTATAATGGTTATAAAGAAATGGGGGAATGTTTAATGCTTAAAACTTTAGCAGCGAATATTAAAGAATTTAAGAAAGATTCCATAATTACACCTGTATTTATGATTTTGGAAGTTATTCTTGAAACAATAATACCGCTGATGATGGCATCCATTATTGATGATGGTGTAGAGGCTGGCAATATGGAACATATCTATATTATGGGCAGCTTAATGGTAGTTACTGCATTCGTAAGCCTGTGGGCTGGCGTGATGGGTGGCAAATATGGTTCAAGGGCTTCAACAGGTTTTGCCAGGAACTTAAGAAAAGCGATGTATGAAAATATACAGACATTCAGTTTTTCAAATATTGATAAGTTCAGTACATCAGGGCTTGTTACAAGGCTTACTACTGATGTGACAAATATCCAGAATGCCTACCAGATGATATTGCGTATGTGTATGCGTGCACCAGCATCATTAATATGTGCAATGGCAATGTCATTTTACGTAAATGCAAAGGTTGCCCTTGTATATCTTGCAGCAGTTTTTATTCTTGGTATTATACTTTTTATACTTATTAAATTTACAATGAAGTATTTCCAGCAGGTATTTAAAAAGTATGATGCACTTAATGAAAGTGTACAGGAAAATGTATCTGCAATAAGGGTGGTAAAGGCATATTCAAGAGAAGAGTTTGAGAAAAGCAAGTTTATGACAGCAAGTGGCAATATTTATAGTATGTTTGTAAAAGCTGAAAAAATGATTGCACTTAATTCTCCTGTTATGCAGCTTGCTGTTTATTCATGTATACTTTTAATAAGCTGGCTTGGTGCTAAAATGATTGTGGGCGGCTCTATGACTACAGGTGAGCTCTCACAGCTTCTGACATACTGTATGAATATACTTATGAGCCTTATGATGCTTTCAATGATTTTTGTAATGATTACAATGAGTATGGCAAGTGCAGAACGTATTGCAGAAGTGCTTGAAGAAAAAGCAGATATAACAAATCCTTCAGAACCTGTAATGAATGTTCCTGATGGAAGCATACGGTTTGAACATGTAAGTTTCAGCTATAAAAGTGATGCAGAAACACCTGTACTTAAAGATATTAACCTGGATATAAAACAGGGTGAAATGATAGGCATAATTGGCGGTACAGGAAGTGCTAAGTCAAGTCTTGTAAACCTGGTAAGCAGGCTTTATGATGTGTCAGAAGGAAGCGTGTGTGTGGGCGGGATTAATGTAAAAGACTATGATATTGAAACTTTGAGGAATGAAGTTTCAGTTGTATTACAGAAGAATGTGCTTTTTAGCGGCACTATCCTGGAAAACCTGCGCTGGGGTGATGCAAATGCAACAGATGAAGAGTGCAGGCATGCGTGCCAGCTTGCATGTGCTGATGAATTTATAGAAAAGATGCCAGATGGCTATAACACATATATTGAACAGGGCGGAACTAATGTGTCAGGCGGGCAGAAACAGCGTCTCTGCATAGCAAGGGCATTAATTAAGAAGCCGAAGGTACTTATACTTGATGACTCTACAAGTGCAGTTGATACTGCAACAGACAGTAAAATCCGCAGGGCATTTGCTGAGGAAATACCTGATACAACTAAGATTATAATTGCACAGCGTATTTCAAGCATTAAGGACTGCGACAGGATAATTGTTATGGAAGATGGTGCTGTTGATGGTTTTGGTACACATGATGAGCTTCTTGCAAGCAATGAAATATACCAGGATGTTTATGAGTCACAGATGAGCGGCAGTGGCGATTTTGATGAATGAAACAGCACAAAAAGCATCTAAAATATAGAGAGGACGGTGTATCGGATGGCACGTAGGCAGAATTTAGGCCCAAGACCTAAAATTGAAAATCCAGGCAAGCTTTTTACACGTTTGCTTAAGTATGTTTTTAAATATTACTGGCTGCACTGTATTATTGTTTTTATAGGGATTATAGTAAGTGCGCTTGCAGGTGCACAGGGTACAATGTTTACCAAATCACTTATAGATGATTATATTATACCACTGGCACAGGCACAGAACCCTGATTTTTCGGGGCTTTTAGCAAAAATATCCCAGGTTGCGGCTTTTTATGGTGCAGGTATTATTGGCACATTTTTATATAGCAGGCTTATGGTATATGTAACACAGGGAACACTAAAGAGACTGCGTGTGGAAATGTTTACAAAGATGGAGTCACTTCCAATTAAGTATTTTGATACTAATGCACATGGGGATATTATGTCAATATATACTAATGATATTGACACACTCCGCCAGATGATAAGCCAGAGCATACCACAGTCAGTTTCATGTTTTGTAAGTGTTGTGAGTGCATTTGTATATATGGTTATACTTAGCATACCACTTACAATAATTACTATTTTTATGGTTGGTGTAACATTTTATATGACAAAGAAGCTTGCAGGGCTTAGTGGTTCTTATTTCCTGGCACAGCAGAAGGATATAGGCAAAGTAAACGGTTATATTGAAGAAATGATGGAAGGGCAGAAGGTAATCAAGGTATTCTGTCATGAGGAAGAAAGCAAGGAAGGATTTAATAAGCTTAATGACCAGCTTTTTGAAAGTGCTGATAATGCAAATAAGTTTGCAAATATACTTATGCCGGTTAATGCACAGATTGGAAATATAAGTTATGTATTATGTGCTATTGCTGGCGGGTTTCTGGCACTTAACGGGGTAAATGGCTTTACAGTTGGTTCACTTGTAAGCTTCCTTACATTTAACAAATCATTCAGTATGCCAATAAACCAGATAAGCCAGCAGCTCAGTGCAGTTGTAATGGCACTTGCAGGTGCTGACAGGGTATTTAAGCTTATTGATGGTGAGCCGGAAACAGATGATGGCTATGTTGAACTTGTAAATGCAAAGGAAGATGGCAGTGGCAATATTACAGAAGCAGAAGGGCGCACAGGGATGTGGGCATGGAAACATTACCATAAAGATAGTGATACAACTACTTATGTGAAGATGCAGGGGGATGTTGTATTTGACCATGTGGACTTTGGATATAATGATGACAAAATTATACTGCATGATATTGAAATTTATGCAAAGCCTGGGCAAAAAATTGCTTTTGTAGGGGCAACTGGTGCAGGCAAGACTACAATTACCAACCTTATAAACCGCTTCTATGATATACAGGATGGTAAAATACGTTATGATGGAATTAATATTAATAAAATAAAGAAAAAGGATTTGCGCCAGTCACTTGGCATAGTATTGCAGGATACACACCTTTTTACAGGTACTGTAATGGAAAATATAAGATATGGCAAGCTTGATGCAACAGATGAAGAAGTAATTAATGCGGCAAAACTTGCAAATGCGCACAGTTTTATTAAAAGGCTTCCAGAAGGATATAATACAATGCTTACAGGCGATGGTGCTAATTTAAGCCAGGGGCAGAGACAGCTTCTTGCTATTGCAAGGGCAGCAGTTGCAGACCCGCCTGCGCTTATTCTTGACGAGGCAACAAGTTCTATTGATACAAGGACAGAAAAGCTTGTGCAGAAAGGCATGGACAGACTGATGAGCGGAAGGACAACATTTGTAATTGCGCACCGCCTTTCCACAGTACGTAACAGCGACTGTATAATGGTTCTCGAACAAGGCCACATTATTGAAAGAGGCACACATGAAGAACTTATTGACAAACAGGGCAAATATTACCAGCTATATACAGGCAAAATTGGAAGTGGCATAGCAGGCTGAAATTTTAAGTTTACAAATTCCTTTACAAGTGATATAATAAATCTAACAATGTATCTTAGAAACGTTTTATTCCACAAGCAAGGATGCATTTACATATGCCTTCCTGCTTGTGGTTTTTAGGGAAAAGGAGGATTTTATTATGTTACTTAGCACATACCAGAAGGTTATTGCCCTGTTTGAAAGTGGCAATGGCTACAGGAATGCTTCTGAGCTAAAGGATTCAAAGATTACTACAGTACAGATTAAGGAACTTGTCAATAAGGGGATAGTTGAACATGTTTCACATGGTTTTTACTGGCTTGTTGATGAAGAAAACGGCAAACCAGAAAATTACAAGTTTATTGAAGCATGTATGGTCAATCCAAGGTCAGTTATATGTGCAGACAGTGCATGTTATTACCACGGGCTTATAGACAAAGAACCAGAGGTGCTGTCTGTTGCTACTTTAAAGACAGACCGTTCACGTATGCAGCTTAATTTCCCTGTATGCAGGCACTATTACTCAAACCTTGCATTTGAACAGGATATGGAAACTGTTAAAACACCATATGGTGAAATAAGGGTATATGGCGTAGAGAGAAGCGTATGTGACTGTATACGTTTCAGGGATGATATTGGTGGTGAGATGCTTGACCTTATTATCAGTAATTTCCTTGAAAGGAACTGTAACCAGATGGACAGGCTTCTTGCATATGCAGATGCAATGCGTGTAGGCAAAATTGTGCGTATTAAACTGAACCAGATAGAAGAGTAGAAGCGGCAGTAACTGCCAGACGGGGGAATGTTATGGGAAATGAAGTTTATGATAAACTGTTAAAATGTTATGGGTGTTTTAAAGAAAAGACAGATTTTAAACCTGAAGTTGCCCTTGTATTAGGTTCAGGGCTTGGTGACTATGCAGATGGCATAAAGGTAGTTTCAGAGCTTGACTACCACGATATTGATGGTTTTCCAGTTTCAACAGTGCCAGGACACCAGGGAAAGTATATTTTCGGATATGTTGGTGATGTACCTGTTGTATGTATGAAAGGAAGGGTACATTATTACGAAGGGTACAATATAACAGATGTTGTACTTCCAATACGCCTTATGAAACTTATGGGGGCAAAAGTTCTGTTCCTTACTAATGCAGCAGGTGGTATTAATACAGGTTTCCAGGCAGGGGATTTTATGTTAATAAAAGACCATATTGCTAATTTTGTACCATCTCCATTAATTGGACAGAATATTGATGAACTTGGCGTGCGTTTCCCTGATATGGGAAGCATATATAACAAAGAACTGCAAAGGATTATAAAGCGTACGGCAGCAATTCTTGATATCCCGTTGCAGGAAGGTGTGTATATACAGCTTACAGGGCCAAGTTATGAAACACCTGCGGAAATACGCATGTGCCGTACACTTGGGGCTGATGCAGTAGGAATGAGCACTGCATGTGAAGCAGTTGCAGCAAACCATATGGGAATGAAGATATGTGGAATTTCATGTATTTCCAATATGGCAAGCGGGATTACAGCTAACCCGCTTACACACAAAGAAGTACAGGAAACAGCGGACAGGGTTGCACCACTGTTTAAACAGCTTGTGACAGAATGTATAAAAAATATCGGGCATGACATTGAAAAGGAATGAAACAAGGAATAATATATAAAATTGCCGCTCTGTTTAGGAATATTTTGCAGGTTTTATCCAGTATCATTTGTGGCTGGATATCAGCATGGTGGTTTCTGGCTTCTGTTGCATTTCTTACTGACAAACCAGACAGGGCAGAAGAAGCGGCAGATATAAAAATATCTGGATGGGTTATGCTGTTATCAGGTATCATTATAATTGCTGTAAAGGAAATTATAATGTACAAGACAAACATGGACTGGAAGAAATACATATTGTTTAGTATTGTACCATTTGTTATAACAGCGGCAGCCAGATATTATTATATTATATACATAAGGTAAATTATAAGGTTTATAGCTGTATAGGATATTGCCTTGTGCAGAAAGGGGGCAGAAATATGACACTAACCAGTGAAGATTTACTAGCAATAAGTAATCTGCTTGATGTAAAACTTAAACCAATAGATAACCGTTTGACAAGTCTTGAAGTTAAAGTTGACAACCTTGAAGCTAAAGTTGATAAAATGGACAGGCGCTTAACTAACCTTGAAGTTAAGGTGGATAACCTTGAATCTAAAGTTGATACAATAGACAGACGCTTAACAAACCTTGAAGTACATATTGAAAATGTAACAGATAAAAATATTGCCTTACTTGCAGAGAATTATGTGCCAGCAGCAAGGCAGTTTGAAAAAGCATCATATAAAATTGAAGCTTTGCAGGCAGATAATGATATTATTAAAAAGGTTCTAGGAGAACATAGCGGGAAGCTTGAGAAGATTTCATAATTGATTGTATTATTAATTATATAAATTACCAGGTTTTAAAGAGTTTTATTCTGGCAGGGTTTAAGTCCTTTATTTTGTGGTTTTGGCATTTCTGGATTTATAATCCTGCCTGCCCGTTAAATTTTATTTGATAAAATACTTGAAAAATATTTTAAATATGTTATAATAATTCCAGTGCAGATATAGTTCATTGGTAGAATGCCAGCTTCCCAAGCTGGAGAGGCGGGTTCGATTCCCGTTATCTGCTTTATTTTTTTGCCAAATTTTCTAAATGGCATGACGGTTATACTGTTTATTTACAAGGGAGGAGTTATTATGTTTTGTAAGAATTGTGGCAGTGAAATGGATAATTTAGCTTCTGTATGTGTTAAGTGCGGGGTTGCTGTAAATGTTGGCAATAAGTATTGTGCTAACTGCGGCAGCCCTGTTATGCCAGGGGCGGCAACATGTGTAACATGTGGTTCATTTTTAAATGTACATGCTGGTGCTGCTTCACAGCAGAAGTCAAAAATAGCAGCAGGCCTTTTTGGGATTTTTCTTGGAGGTCTTGGAATACATAATTTTTACCTTGGCAATAAAGACAGGGGGCTTGTACAAATTCTTGTATTTACTATAGCTGGGATATTTACATGTGGAATAGCATCTACAGCAATGTCAATCTGGGGGCTGGTTGAAGGCATTATGATTCTTACAGGAAGCATTAATACAGATGCCAATGGTGTTCCTTTAAAAGATTAAATATTAACAAACGCTAATAGTGTTTTTAAATATTTATGTTATGGATGCGGGGAATGTTTATGAAAAACTTATGGAATTATATTTCAGGAGAAGCCAAGATTGCACTTACAATGAAACAGGTTGTTTTATATGTTACAGTGGTCATGGCATGTATCCATACATTGTTGTTTGTAATATTTTTGTATTTTGGGGTGTATATGATGGCAGTAGTAAACACCTTAAGTGTATCTTTGTATCTGGGATGCCTGGTATGGCTTCATTATGAAAAAAGCCCATATGTTGTGTTTAACCTCTGTTATGCAGAAGTAATAATACATGCAATGCTTGCAACATTTGCAGTAGGAAGTTCTTGTGGTTTCCTGCTGTATATGGTATGTATGGTGCCTATAGCTTATTACGCTGCATATTCTTTCAGGAAATCTGAACATTTTATCAATCCTGTTATTTATGTATTTACAACTATGCTTGTTTTTGTAATTTCAAAATGTGCATCATGGGTAGTTGAACCTATGTACAATATTGGCAATGGTTTTTTCAGGGATATTGTCTATATTATAAATTACCTGCTTGTGGTTATTACAATTGTTGCATTTATGAGTACATTCCTTATACAGATAAGAACACTTGAAGAGTTAATGATAAGGAAAAACCAGAGGCTGGAAGTGCTTTCAACACAAGACGCACTTACTGGTCTTTCTAACAGAAGAAGCATAAATGAAAAATATAAAGATATAATAAAGAAAAAAGAGGTTTATTCAGTTATTCTTGGGGATATTGATGATTTTAAGCATGTTAATGATACATATGGCCATGCCTGTGGTGACAATGTGCTTAAGTCAGTGGCAGAAGTTTTTAAGGCATCCGTAAGGTCAGATGATGTTGTATGCCGCTGGGGTGGTGAAGAGATACTTGTAATGCTTCCGCAATGTAATAAAGATACCGCTACACAGATAGCAGAGAGAATAGCAGAAAGTATTAGGAAAATACTTATTGTAAGTCCTGGTGGTGAAGAGGTCAGGATTACAATGACATTCGGTGTAGCCTGCTCAAATGAAGGGGAAGATATTAAGGATATAATAAAGGGAGCAGATAACAGGCTTTACTATGGTAAAGGACATGGGAAAAACTGTGTTATAAAAGAAGATGTACAATAATTTTACTCTTGACAAAAATGCCAGTTTTTTGTATTCTAAAGCATATTTATAATTAGCGTTTAATGGAGGGAAAGGAATAAACTGATGATTAAGGCAGCTATATGTGAAGACAGTGAACTAGATAAGGATATACTTAAAGAAATTATAAGTTTTCTCCTGGCAGACAGAGGCCTGGAATACGAAATTAATTCATTTACCAGTGGAAAAGAGCTTGTTTCAAAATATAAGAACCATCCATATGATATAATATTTCTTGACATACTTATGGATGATATTGATGGAATTGAAACAGGCAGGCTTATAAGGGAAATGGATGACAAGGTAGAGATAGTGTATTGTACATCCAGCAAGGATTTTGCAATTGCAGCATATGATGTACATGCAATGGGATATCTTCTTAAACCTTATGAAACGTTAAGAATTGGGGCTGTGATAGACTATTATGTACAGAAACACCCACAGAAGAACCACAATTTTATACAGGTAAAATCAAAGCGCAAACCGCTTATTATCCCTTATAAAGATATAATACATATGGAATCTGACAATAAAGTTGTCTATATTTACACCACAACACAGGGGGCTGTAAAAGTCTACAGCAAGCTTGATGCATTTGAAGAGGAACTGTCAGACAGCAGGTTTTTAAGATGCCACCAGAGTTACCTTGTAAATATGCAGTATGTTGCTGGAATTGTGGATTCTGATTTTATTATGATTGATGACCAGATGATACCAATAAGAAAAAGCGGAAGGAAGCTTATTGTAAAAAAATATGAAGATTATTTAAAAGAATCTTTGAAAAACCATTAAAATTATTATAAAACAGCTTAGAATATAAAGTAACAGGGTATTGATATTGCCGTTCATATGGCAATATCTTTTCTTTTCCAATTATTTTATTAATTTCTTATTAAATTCATTGAAAAGCCAGATTGTATTTGTTATCATGTGTATATAAGATAACAAGAGCATGTCTGGAAGTCTGTCCTGGCAGTCTGTGTATTCCTTGTACAAGGAATTATAAAAGCATGCCCTATAACAAAATTTTACAGGCAGAAAGGAAAGGTGTTTTAATGAAGGTTAATGGTCTTACTGAAAGTGAAAAGGTAACAATGAAATGTGTGTGGGATTTAGGGGATGGAGCAAGGCTGGCGCATATAATGGAAGTTGCAAATGGAAAATACAAGAAAACCTGGAAACCGCAGACAGTTTCGACTTTTTTAGGTAAGCTTGTAAAAAAGGGATATATTGAACAGTACAGGGATGGCAGGTATTTTTATTACCATATATTAGTTGGCAGGCATGATTACAGGTGCAAGATGCTCCGTGATGATTTGGAATTCTGGAATGACGGTGATACTGAAGAATTCGCACAGGAATTAATGGATAAGGAAACATTTTCAGCAGAACAAAGAAAAGAAATAGCAGAAGCAATAAGGAAACTTTTATAAAAGCAATGATATGAAAGGAGTTTCAGGATTTTATGGGCCAGAAGACTGGTAAATTCTTTATAGTGGCATTAGTATTTTGCTGTATCATTTTGTCTGTTACAGGATGTGGCGAGGCAGAAAAAGAGTATAATAAGGCTGTAGAACTTATGGAAAACGGAAAATATGAGGATTGCCTTAAGCACTTTGCAGATGCAATTAAAAAAAATAGCGAAAAAGCAGAATATTACATAGCATATGGAACAGCCCTTAACAGGACTGGGCGTTATAAGGAGGCTGCTGGCGAGTTTGGCAAGGCATACCAGGATACAGATAACCAGATATCAAGACAGAATAATAAAAGGCTTTATCTTGGGCAGGCTGTTGCGTATTATGGGATGGGTGAAAGCAAAAAAGCATTAGAAGCATGTGACAAGGCACTTAGTTATGGAAAAGACCAGGACGTTGATATAAAAATCCAAAGCATTAAAGCTTCAGCAAAGCTGCTTATGGGAGATATTAGTGGTGCAGAGGGGATTTATAACGATATAATCAAGGAAGATAGCAGCCAGGATGGCATATACCTGGCAAGAGGAAGGCTTTACCAGATGCAGGGGGAAGATGACAAGGCACTAGAGGATTATTCAAATGCCATTAAAGCTTCTGAAAAATGCTATGATGCTTATTTTGCAATATATGAGATTTATACACGCCTTGGGGATAACAGTAAGGCAGAAGATATATTAAAAAAACTGTCAGGACTGGAAATGGAGACTGCTGAAGAGCTTATGCAGCTTGGCAGGATGTATTACTACAAAGGTGATTATAAAAATGCAAAATCTAATTTTGACAAATCTGTAAAAGGTGGCTGCAATGAAGCACTTTATTATACTGGCATGGTTTATATGGCAGAAAAAGACTATAATACAGCAATAAGCAGGTTTAAAGAATATACAGGCACAGGAAGTACGGAGAAAGCTCCAGAAGCATATAACCAGATTGCAGGATGCTATATTGAACTGGAAGATTTTGAAAGTGCTTCTGCTTATATTGATAAAGGCATGGAATTTGGAGTTACAAATGCGGGCATGGTTCTTGGAAGGAACAGGGTTGTGCTTTATGAGCGTACAGGAAAATATAAAAAGGCAAAAAAAGCAGCAGTTTTATATCTGGAAAAATATCCAGGTGACAAGGAAATGGAAAAAGAACTTGAATTTATAAAAACCCGTATTAAAACTATGCAACTAGCAAAGAATGATACAAAAGGTGAAAAGCAGTAAAAGGAGGCAGGAATTGGAAAATAATACATTTGAAACTGCAGAAAAAGAAGAAAGGCTTATACTTGTTGCTGTTGTAACATCAGATGGGGACGAAACAATACAGTCGCTTGATGAACTGGAAGAACTTGGACAGACTGCTGGTGCTGTAACAGTTGCTAAAGTAGTACAAAACAGGGAAAAAGTCCATCCTGGGACATATATTGGCAAAGGTAAAATTGAAGAAGTCAGAAACCTTGTTTTAAACACAAATGCAGATACGGTTGTATGTGACGATGAACTGTCACCAGCGCAGAACCACAATTTAGAGGAAGCATTAAATGTAAAAGTTATTGACAGGACAGTACTTATACTTGATATATTTGCAAAGAGGGCATCTACAAGCGAAGGAAAACTACAGGTAGAACTTGCACAGTTAAGATACAGGCTTTCACACCTTACAGGTGAGAGAAGCAATCTTTCACGTCTTGGCGGAGGCATAGGTACAAGAGGCCCAGGTGAACAGAAGCTTGAAATGGACAGGCGTATTATCAAACAGAGAATAACACAAGTGCGCAAAGAACTTGTACAGGTAAAACACACAAGGGAGATTACACGTAAGAAAAGGCAGGAAAACCCTGTGCCATTAGTTGCCATTACAGGATATACTAATGCAGGCAAGTCTACTCTTTTAAATAAACTTACTGGTGCAGGAGTGTTATCAGAAAACAAACTTTTTGCAACACTTGACCCTGTTACACGCAAATACGAATTTGAAAATGGCGGGGAAATGCTCTTTACAGATACTGTAGGTTTTATAAGGAAATTGCCACACCACCTTGTGCAGGCGTTCCGTGGGACACTTGAAGAAGCAAAATATGCAGATATAATACTTCATGTTGCAGACTGTTCCAATCCTGATATGGATGCACAGATGTTTACCGTTTATGAAACACTTGATAAACTTGGCATAGGTGATAAAAAGATAATTACAGCATTTAATAAAATTGATTTAGAAGATGGCGGTAATGTATTGAAAGACCTAAGGGCAGATAAAACAGTAATGATATCTGCAAAAAATGGAACAGGTCTTGAAGAACTTCTGGAGGTGCTTAAAGAAGCAGCCAAAGAAGGAAAACGGGTTGTAGATAAAACTTTTTCATATAATGAAGCCGCCAAAGTTAATGAAATACACAAAATCGGGCAGATAATGGAAGAAGATTACAGAAATGAAGGAATATATATAAAAGCACAAGTCCCTAAAGAATATGTGTATATGTTTGAAAATTAAGTAAAATATAACAGGCTGTTTCAGCCTGTTATTATTTGAAAAAGTACGAATAAAACCAAAGCAATTACTGATATAAACGAAACAACAATTAATACTATAGCCAGAATAGTCATTTTTATATTTCTTTTTGCCTTAAAAGACAGGCAAATCACATCTATTACATCAAATGTAAAAAAGAACTGCAATATAATATGGAAAACAGCCATTCCTTTATAAATCCGGCCTTCCCTTTGGGATAATACAACATATGAAATAGTGTAAGGTGAACCAAATGCAACAACAAGCCACCCTGCTGCACATAATATAAGTGCTATAGATGTTCCTACCAGAAACATAGGAGGCACTGGTATTATAAAACCTGAAATAAAACTGCCAGCTACAAGAAAACCGCCAATAACAAAAAACGGAACCATGCAGTATTTAACTATAGCAGCCGATGTAATCATAATATCACGGTATTCTGGCTTACAGCAGCGTACACATACAACAATATTTAATATTCCAAAAATAAAAGGGGACAAGAACATTAAAGCATAAAGAGACCCTTTTTGCCCATTAAAAATATTTGAAAGTGCCAGGTATGAAGATATAACATATAAAACTGGAAATATGTAAAATTTGCTAAGTTTTTTCATTTCTTCCATTATAAACAAAATCCTTTCATTCTTTTATGTAATTTATTATATTCATTATAACAGAGATGTGTAGTAATTTCCAGTTATCTTGTGTTATTGTAAAAACGGACGGTTTTTAGTGCCAGAGCCAAAATATTCCGTACAGGGGTACGCTCCCGCTTGGGCACAATGTCATTTAGTTAATGGGGATTGTTCAAAAATATCATATATTGTATAGGCTGGCAAATCCAAAGTGCCTTCCATGAACAAAGCACGCTTCCGCTTGAACTCGCACGCAATGGTGCATAAAGCCCCTATGTTCCTACGGAACATTTAATACAGGGCTTAAGCACCAGCGGCTTCGTACAGCTTGTTCATGTAAGCACATTTGGAATTTGCCAGCTAATCTCATCTTTGGCATTTTCCAAAAACATTTCTGCCAAAATCCTTAACTAAATGACATTGCGCTACGTAGTTAAAGTGCCCCTTTAACGGAATAATTGATGGCACCTGGCACGCAAAACCTGTCACCAGCAACATGCAATAAAACACAAAATAAAAAGACAACTGGAAATAGGTGGCGGGGAATGATTTTGCTAGTCACTTATTATACAGTGTAATAATTACTGTTATATGGATATTAATACAAAAATAACACCACTGTACTTCCGTTTGTCTAAATCACCTTCCCCTTCACCATAATTTCCAGTTATAGTATTTATTTTGCTTTTCTGTTGTGTTTTTTGTAGTTCTTATGGGTACAGCAGGTTTCAGGTGTTCCATCTAATATTATTCCATGACAGGGGCACTTCAGCACCGCCAGTGCTTGTATCCCGTCTTAAGTGCAATGGAGGAAACGTAAGTTTCATTCATTGCACAGGGATACTATGCACTGCTGCGTGGGCTGTCGTAGCGGAAGCGTGCCCTGGAATGGAATAATTTAGTGGAACACCAGAAACACTGCGTCCGTCCACCCCAAAAACAAGATAACTGGAAATTATCTGCACATCTCCATGTAACCATTTTGTATAGTTTGTAATATAATACCTTATATGGATATTCCAGGAGGACTGTTTTATAATGGAGAATGAATGTTTAACCAATAACTGTAATTTTGCTGGCATAAGGCCTGCCATGCTGGATTTGCCTTACCCGCCAATACAGGTAACAGGAAAAAACCAGGCATATGCTAATTTGTTAAGTATTGATTATTGTGGTGCTGTATCTGAATTATCAGCAATCACACAATATATTAATAATGAGAACCGTTTATCATACAGTAAATGTTCTTTAGCAAAAACAATTTTAGGTATTGCAATTGCTGAAATGATGCATTTACAGAAATTAGGGGAGCTGGTTTTCCTGCTTGGAGGGGATGTCAGTTTTACAGCAAAATACCAGAATGGGGGAGCAAAACCGTGGACACCTGCATACTTGTCAATTCCTGATAATGCAAAGAACATGTTAATAGCAGATATAGAAGCGGAAAAAGCAGCTATAAAACAATATAAGGTACATATGCAGATGATAAAAGATAATTGTGTAAATGCAGTTCTTGAAAGAATAATAAAGGATGAGGAATACCATATTATGCTGCTACAGATTTTGTTAAAAGAAGTATAGCAGGTTAAAAATAGCAGATGTAATTTTATAATACTTTACGCTTTCTGCGCTATTTGTTATAATCCAAGTATGAAATATACCTTATGGTACTGCTGGCATATGGAAATGGCATTAGGTGTTAGTTATCTCCTGGGGGTATATATGGTACAGATTGTGGATGGCAGGTTTATCCATATGCTTTAAACCTGCCAGTAATGAAAGGCATGGGTTAAAATGTTAAAAATCCGTTGTGTAGTAGAGCGCATTACATACCAGAATCCAGAAAACGGATATACTGTTCTTAAAACACGTGTTAAAGGATATAAAGAGCTTGTACCAGTAACGGGCAATTTATTAGACGTAAATGTTGGCTCTGTGCTGCTTGTAGAAGGAAACTGGAAGATAGACGCCAGGTATGGCAGGCAGTTTATAGCAGAAAAGTGGGAGGAAACGCTGCCAGCTACGGTTTATGGTATTGAAAAATATCTTGGGAGCGGGCTTATTAAAGGCATTGGCCCAAAGTATGCAAAAAAAATCGTGCAGGAATTTGGGACAGATACAATTTCTGTTATAGAAGATAATATTGAACAATTATTAAATGTCGGCGGCATTGGCAGGAAACGTGTGGAAATGATACGTGAAAGCTGGGAAAAGCAGAAAGAAGTTAAGAATATTATGTTGTTTTTGCAGGAAAACGGGATTAATACTTCATTTGCTGCAAAGATTTATGCCCATTATGGCAATAAGAGCATTGAAAAGGTTAAGGAAAACCCGTTTTGCCTTGCTGATGATATATGGGGTATAGGTTTTAAGACTGCTGATATAATTGCACAGAAGCTTGGAGTGGACAAGCAGGCATATATAAGGCTTAGGAGTGGCATTATGTATACGCTTGGTGAGCTTGCTGGTGACGGCCATGTGTATGCAGGCAAGGAGCAGCTTTTTTTAAAGGCGGCAGCGCTTCTTGATGCAGAAGAAGAGTATATTATAATGACTACAGACCAGATGGTAAAAGACGGTGATTTAATACTGGAAGAAGATGCAATATACCTTCCGCCTTTTTATTATGCTGAAATTGGGACAGCTTCAAAGCTGGCCAGACTGGCAGGAAAACCGCAGGACAGTACTTCTTTAACTAAATGCCAGGATGTATTTACAGATATTGGCAGCATAGAGGATAAATTAAATATAAAATATGACCCGTTACAAGCAGATGCAATAAAACAGGCGTCAGTATCAAAAGTTATGGTACTTACAGGCGGGCCTGGCACTGGAAAGACTACTGTTACAAAAGGAATTATTGCAATGTACCAGGAACAGGGTTTTAAAATATTACTTGCTGCCCCGACAGGCAGGGCGGCTAAACGTATGACAGAAGCTACAGGCATTGAAGCAAAGACAATACACCGCCTGCTGGAATGTAAACCGCCAGAGGGTTACCAGAAAAACAATGAAAACCCGCTGGAAGGTGATGTACTTGTTGTAGATGAATGTTCTATGATTGATATACTGCTTATGAATTCACTTTTAAAAGCAGTTCCAGAAAATATGAGGCTGGTATTTGCAGGTGATATTAACCAGCTCCCATCTGTAGGGCCAGGAAATGTACTACGTGATATTATTGACAGCGGCAGGTTTCCAGTAATAAGGCTTAATAAGATTTTCCGCCAGGCACAGAGCAGCCGTATAATAATGAATTCACACCGTATAAATGCAGGAACAATGCCAGATATTTCTAATGGAAGGAATACTGATTTTTTCTTTATACAAAAAGAAACACCAGAACAGGCAGCGGAGGAAATAGTAACACTTGTAAAATACAACCTGCCAAAGTATTATAAAATACCTGCATCACAGATACAGGTACTTGCACCATTGCAGCGTGGTACAGCAGGTGCGGCAAACCTTAATATTGTACTACAGGAAGCATTAAACCCTTCTGGTGCAGGAATAAGGCGGAGCGGCTATATATTCCGCCAGAATGACAAGGTAATGCAGATAAAAAATAATTACGATAAAGAAGTATTTAATGGGGATATTGGCATAATAGAAAGAGTAAACCTTGAAGAGCGCACATTAATTATAGATTTTGATGGCAGGCATATTGAATATGAGGATATGGAACTTGACGAAATAGTGCTTGCATATGCCACAACAATACATAAAGCGCAGGGGTCAGAATATCCAGTAGTAGTTATGCCATTATTAATGGAACATTATGTAATGCTACAAAGAAACCTTGTATATACTGGCATTACAAGGGCTAAAAAAATACTTGTAATAGTTGGTACTAAAAAAGCACTTGCTTACTCTGTAAAAAACCTTAAAGTTACAGAACGTAATACTATGTTAAAAGAAAGGCTGTGCCAGGATAAATAGGCACAGTCTTTTTTGCTTTTATCAGAATTTTTCATATTTATGAATTGTTTCTATTATATCAAGATATTTCTGGATATCTTCTTTATAATATCCCATCTTGCTTAAATAATGGTTTTGCCATAACTGGTTTTCCAGCAGGAAATAAGTACGTGCTACATCATATTCTTTTGGCCCGCGGCATACGTTTAAAAAATCAATAAGAACCAGCCTGCCATCTGGTTCCAGCAGTACATTGCCAGGGTGGTAGTCACCATGCAGTACATTTTTTCCATCAGGCAATAAGCAGATTTTGTTTTGCAGGTTGTATGGTATTTTGCCATTAGTTTTTAACTCCAGCATTTTGGTTAAAAAGTCTTTATATGATACAAGCCCTTCTGCATTGCTGTCCATTAATTTTATATGGCAGTTAGTGAATTCTTCAAATATATTGTTAATACCAAATTGTCCCCATATTGGGACACCATTAATTTTTTCATATATAATACCTGGCCTTCCATTAAGGTTTATAATTTCATATGGTACAGGCATACATATTCCAGAATTTAAAAGTGCTGTAGCATTTTTAAATTCTAGTTCTGCATACATGTTTGGAATTCCAGGATAAAACAGTTTGCAGATTTTTCCTTTTCCATATTCAAAAACTTCTGCGGTATTTCCCTTTTTAATATCCAAAATTACAGCTCCTTATTATATTATTTTTATTTATTATAACTTAAATTATAAATTGTAGAAAATTATTGTCAATAACTTTTACTGGAAATCCTTTCACACTTTTATCAATTTCTGAACATTTTTTGTTCATAGTTTTCCAATAAAATGAAATTATTACAGCAGTTGTTGTTTAATTAAAATTACCAGGAGGGGTTATTTGTGGAAAAATTTAAAAGAAAAGGGTTAAAGTTTATTGTTATTGCTGTTCTGGCAGTAACAGTTGTAACGGGCGTTGTAATATTTGCAATGAACAGGAATAATGCAAGCTATGTCCAGGCGGATAAGAAAAAGCAAGCGGGAATTATGCTAAAGAAGATGGATTTAACTAAATCCATTAGTGCAACAGGCACAATTGAAAGTGGCAGTTCCAAAACGGTTTCTGCACAGTTAAATGGTTTAGAGGTAAAGAAGGTATATGCTGCTGTAGGCAGCCAGGTTAAAAAAGGGGATAAGCTGCTGGAGTTTGATACAACAGATTTAGAGGAAAATCTCGCAGAAGCCAGGGAAAACCTTGAAGAAGCCAGAGAGGATTATAATAGTTCTGTATCGTTGGCACAAAGCAGGCTTACAGATGCACAAAGTACTTATAACAGTGATAAAAAAAGTCTTGAAAAAAAGGTTTCTGATATAAAGAAATCCCTTGATAAGATAAAAAAACAGGTTAAAAAATTAAAGAAAAGTGTTGCAAATGCACAGGACAGGGAGGAAAAGATATCACTGGAAGAACAGCTTTCCAAGGCGGAGGAAAGTAAAAAGAATATACAAAATGAATATGAAACTGCCAAAAATAACAGGGAAAATACAAATAAACAGAATAGTTCCAGTATAGATAATGCAGAGGAGTCATTAAGGACAGCCAGGTCAGGCGGGCAGAAAAGCATAAAAGAAGCAGAGAAACAAGTTAAAGAAGCAGAGGAACAGCTTGCAGGCTGCAAAGTAAAAGCAACAGCCAGTGGTACTGTTACGGCAGTTTATGTAGAAGCTGGCAGTATTTATAATGGAGGGGATATTGTACAGATTGATAATATTTCTTCTTATAAAGTGGTTACATCAGTAGATGAATATGATATAAGCAGCATAAGCAAAGGGCAGAGAGTAGTAATACTTACTGCTGCTACAGATGAGGAAGAACTGGAGGGTAAGATTACATTTATAGCACCATCAGCGGGAAATACAGGTACATCAGGGATAAACGGTGTGGATAATAGTTCTTCTAGTGGTTATGAGGTAGAAATTGCAATAAATACAAAGGATGAAAGGCTCAGGATGGGAATGACTGCAAGATGCAGCATTATACTTGAAGAAGCAAAAGACGTATTTGCAGTCCCATATGATGCAATACATGAAAACCAGGATGGCACAAATGTTATATATGTGGAAGAAATGCCAGACCAGGATGTACAGGAACGTGAAATAACAGAGGAGAGTGGCAATACACAGGATAGTAACGGCTATAGGGAAATAGAAGTTACAAAGGGCATGGAAAGTGACTACTATGTTGAAATAAGCGGTGACGGGCTTTCAGAGGGGTTGCGTGTTATTATTCCTACAGATAGTGATATTTCAGATGAAAATGAAGACAATAAACAGGATGCAGATGGCATAGAACTGCCTGGGATGGGAGGGATGCCTGGTGGTATGCCTGGAGGCGGCTTTTCAGGTGGCATGGGTAACAGGAAGAACTTTAGCCAGTAGTACAGTACATTATAAAACAGGATAATTATTTTAAATGGAGGCATAACGGTTTTGCAGAAGGGGAAAAGGATTATAATTGAATTAAAAGATATTGTAAAGAAATATTACTTAGGAAAACCAAATGAGCTTGAAATACTTCACGGAATTGATTTGCAGGTGGAGAAAGGGGAGTTCGTTTCTATTGTTGGTGAGTCAGGTTCTGGCAAGTCAACCCTTATGAATATTATTGGGGCATTAGATAAGCCAGACAGTGGCATTTACAATTTAGATGGTATAAATATATGCAATACAAAAGAAAAGAAGTTATCTGGAATACGCAACCAGAAGATAGGTTTTGTATTCCAGACATACAACCTTGTTGCAAGGACTTCTGCTATTGCAAATGTAGAACTGCCAATGCTTTACAATGGAATTCCAAAGGCAGAAAGGCACAGGCGTGCAGAAGAACTTTTAGAACTTGTGGGCATGAAGGACAGGATGCTACACAAACCAGAAGAACTTTCAGGAGGCCAGAAGCAGCGTGTTGCAATAGCCAGGGCAATGGCAAATGACCCAGGCCTGCTGCTTGCTGATGAACCTACAGGTGCACTTGACTCTGCATCTGGCAGGAATATAATGGATATTTTCCACCATTTTAATAAAGAACGTGGCAAGACAGTGCTTTTAATTACACATTCAAAAGAACTTGCATATGAAACAGGGCGTATTGTAACATTATTTGACGGAAGGATAACAGATATAAGGAGGAATATGGCAGCTTGTTAATAATAGAAAATATTAAAATTGCATTTGGGGCATTATTATCTGGCAAAATGCGTTCACTGCTCACAATGCTTGGGATTATTATAGGGATTGGCTCAGTTATTGCAATAATGACAGTAAGTTCATCTTTAAGCAGCTCTATATCGGACTCTTTCCAGGAAATGGGCGCTAATAATATAACAACAGGGCTTAGAAAACTGGAACAGGAAGAAAGTGTAAAGGCAAATGGAATGAAATTCGGGGCAGCAGCAGGAAATAGCAACATAGAAGAAAAAGACCTTGTTACAGATGAAATGCTGGCAGGGTTAAGGCAGGAATTTCAAGATAAAATTGATGCAATAGCAATAAGTGAAAATACTGGCAGTGGTACTGCTATGAAAGGAAATGCTTCTGCAAATATTTCCATAAATGGTATTAATGATGAATACTTTGCAAGCAGCAAGACAACGCTTCTTGCAGGCAGAAGAATTAACGCTTCTG
Organism: uncultured Lachnospiraceae bacterium; assembly: GCA_910579085.1. Lineage (GTDB taxonomy): Bacteria > Bacillota > Clostridia > Lachnospirales > Lachnospiraceae > Butyribacter. The sequence continues at coordinate 36,428 of CAJTRU010000024.1, forward strand.
ATATTAAAGGCAATAAAAAAGTAATAATGGTATCTGACAAGTTAGCAGAAAGCCTGTTTAACGGCAGTAATGAAAGTGCACTGGCCCAGAAAATAGTTGTTTATTCCAATGGTAAATATGAAGATTTTTATATTATAGGTGTTTATAAATATGAAGAAAATACATTTTCATCTGATAGCAGCAGCAATATTACAACAACGGCATATATACCACTTTCTGTTGCAAAAGAAATGGTACATTCAGATAAAGGGTATTCACAGTTTACTGTTGTAACATCAAAAGATATAGAAGATGTATCCTTATTTTCTGAAGAAATAGAACAATATTTCCAGCCATACTATACAGGCAACCAGGATTATGGAATATCTACATCTACAATGCAGTCCATGACAGAGTCAATGTATAGCATGATAAGTACAGTATCAGTTGCAGTTTCGTTTATTGCGGGGATATCACTTCTTGTTGGCGGAATTGGCGTAATGAATATAATGATGGTATCAATTACCGAAAGAACAAGGGAAATCGGTACACGCAAAGCACTTGGTGCAAAGAACAGTTCCATAAGGCTGCAATTTATCACAGAGTCTGTAATATTGTGCCTGCTTGGTGGTATTCTGGGTATAATAACAGGATTTATACTAGGTGCAATAGCTGCACATATACTTGGGTACGGGGCAGCAGTACCACTTGGTTCAATAGTTATTTCAGTTGGCTTCTCAATGGCAATAGGAGTATTCTTCGGGTATTATCCTGCAAACAAAGCAGCACAGATGAACCCTGCGGAAGCTTTGAGATATGAATAATTATATATGTTCCAGGATATAAAAGAATTTGCAAAAGTGTTAATTCCATAGTATACTAAAAACATAAGAGAAGAGGGGGGAATAAGATGGAGAATAATGTATTTGACGGGGAAAAGTTAATTAATATTATACATATGCAGCAGCGTGGAAAGACAAGGATAGATATGCTAAAAGATGCAATTGCCCAGGCAGACCAGGCGGGGGACAATTACTGGCGTATGTAGATAGATGGGATGGTAAATATGGATAAAGAAGAAAAGCAATTAATAATAAACGAAACAATAAAGATGTTAGATGAATATGGAGTAAGCAGTTATGATGACTGGGATAACCAGGATGAGGAAGAAAGCATGGAATTATATGAAAACATGAAAGCGGGCATACTGGAAAAATTTGGTATAGATGATGAAGATATGAACATTATTCTTGATGAAATATTTGACGAGTATCTTTGCTGAATTACAAAATCCTGGTTTATTTTGCATGTATTATGGATTTTTGTGTAACAGGTGGTATATGCCAGAATGGAGAGTGTTATGCTAGATATTAAAGAAGAAGATAAAAAGAGAATTATGGAAGAAATCCATTACTTTTTTAAAGAAGAACACGGGCTGGATTTAGGCTATATTGGGCAGGAAGATGTATATAACTTTTTTATGGAAACATTAGGCAGTTATGTATATAATAATGCACTTGATAATGCCAGGAAGTTTTATAACAGGCAGTGGGAAAATGCAGAATCAGATTTTTATGCACTTTATAAAGAATAGTACCAGTTATATTGCCTGGTGTCCGCCTGTTGGAATTGAAGCCAGCCCTGCCCGGTGTGCGGCTGGCTCCTTTTTGCATTTAAATTAACGTATCATTCCGCAATGTTTCATTTAAGTTACACTGTAAAAGACGCTTTCCACCAATATAATAAGCAAGTCCAACAAACAATACTATCGCAGCCGCAAATATTAAAATAGGCAGAACCGGGGCTTCAGACCAGAATACCACCGGGTCTAAATAGCTTGCTGTTGTGGCAAACTGCACAAACAGTATTGTAAGCGGCAATGTAATCAAAAGTGGTTTTCCTGCTATCACAAATGCTTCAATATAAAACATTTTCCTCATTTCCTGTGGGGTCAGTCCAATAGACATATATTGGGCGAATTCCCGCTTTCTTTGACTAAGGAATCCTAACGTATTTGAAAAGACATCCGCAATTCCAATAATGGCAAGCAATATACAAAAAGCTCCCAAAATCATTACCATGCCTTGGATTAAACTGTCATTAGACAATCTTTCCTGTATCCGGTTTTCACTTTCAATTTCATACTGTTCTGGTACAAGCTGCACTATTTCCTGTTCCAGGCTATTTAAATCTGCAAGATTTGCAGTCCCGTTTGAAAGAATACGGATATAGCTGTCTGGCCCTGCTTCACATACCTCCATTAAAGTTTTATTCCACATAGTAAGCGGAATGAAATGTACAAGGGCATAATTATCATATTCTTCCCTTAGTACGGGTGATGTCCGTGTATAAGATAAAACAGGGATATCTAAAGTTTTGTCATTTTTATAAAGTGTTGTTGCCTGGTTATCCTCCTTCACAAAAGGAATATATTCTTTATAGCGGAAATTGCTGTTTATGCTGTCCCAAATCTGATTTAATACAATTGCACCATCAAGACTTGGCGTAATTCCAATCTGTGAACAAAAGTTTAAAAAGCTTGTGTCATCCAAAGCAACAACCAGAACAGGTACTTGGAACTGTCCGTCCGTTTTTGGCGTTCCAGCAACTGGTTCAAGCCCGCCAAGGGATGAAAGTTCATCACTCTGTAATTCTTCTGGCAGGAACGTAACTGATTTTGCCTTTTGATATACCGTTGCATCTTGTATCTTAGAAATATCCTGCAATTCATTTGTTAATCCAAAATCCAGTATTTCTGTATCCTTTAAGGTTATCATGATATCCCACACATCCTGATACCGCTCAAAATAAGTATATCTGGTACTGATATTTGCAAGGGTAGTAAAGCAGACCATGATAGAGAAACCCAAAAAAGACAGCAATAATGATAATGTGGATATCCTTAAAGATTTCTTTTGGGCTTTTAATGCGTTTCCTGCAAGTTCCCCTTTTATGCCAAAAATATAAGATAAAAACCGGGAATGTTTCGTTTTCTTTAACAATAAACCGCTTGTATTTCTGATTGCTTCAAGCGGCGTCATCCTGCCCAGTTTTCTTGCTGGAATCCAGGCAGAAAAAATTACGGTCAGGAATGAAATAAAAACCGTAACAGCAAATATAGACGGATGATACTGAAAAACAGCTTGGTGGCGTCCAGATACATCTGAAGCAAAAAAATTGACTGCTTTTATTACCCCATAGCTTATTAAAATTCCAAACATACTGCCAAACAGCATTGGCAGTATGCTCAAAACCACCGCTTCCTGCAGCAGACAGGTTCTAATTTGCCTTGGCGTAGCCCCAATACTCGAAAATATACCAAATTGATGGATTCTGGCATTCATGGATAATTCAAAAGAGCCCCGGATAATTAAGATTAACGACACTGCTACAATAACCAGTATCACCAAATACATTGTCAAGAGCATTGGCGGCGTTGCATCATCTGGGTCATGTATAAAATAGCGGGACAGGAGCAATGAGTTGTATTGTATGGAATCTTCATTTAGTCCAAGCCGCGCTGCAATTAATGGCATATCACGGTAAACCGTTCTGGTATTGTTAAAATAAACATCCGCCACTATTTTTTCTTTTTTGGATAATTCCTCATTAATAACTGCTTTTTCTACATTCGCAAATTGACATAACATAGATAAATCATCTGGGCTTAATGTTTCACAAACAATGCGTCCCTGCCAGCTACCCTCATCCAATATAATTTGTTCAACATCATACACCCAGAAGTTGTAAGCTATGCTGCATAACAGTGATAAAAACATGGTAGCAATAAGAGCAGCCGACATAATTGATATGCTGGATGCATGGTTATTTTTAATATAGCTTTTGGAGTAGTCCTTCCACATACCGTTCACCTCCGCTTCTGGTCACTGACAATTTGTCCGTCTTCGATGGTCACAATCCGGCCAGCTTCTAATGCAATTTTTTCGTCGTGGGTAATAAGGAGTATTGTCTGTTTTAAATTCCGGTTTGACAGCTTTAAGAGGTCAATGATTTCCTTTGAATTTTTTTGGTCAAGGTTTCCTGTCGGTTCATCAGCAAAAAGGATGGCAGGGCGGTAAATCAAAGACCTTGCGATTGCGACCCGCTGCTGCTGTCCTCCAGACAGCTGGTCCGGCAGGCTTTCCAGTTTGTCCTCTATTCCCAATGTTTTTACAACCATTTTAAAGTAATCAGGATTTGGCTTTCTTTTGTCAAGCAGCATAGGCATAAGGATGTTTTTTTCTGCTGTCAGAGTAGGAATCAGATTATAAAACTGGTAAACCAATCCAACCTTTCTCCTTCTGAAAATTGCGGCATTCGTAGCGTTTAGGCCGTTAAGGTCAACACCGTCTATTGTTACAGTGCCACGTGTAGGCTTATCCACGCTGCCCAGAATATGCAAGAGCGTTGATTTTCCAGAGCCAGATGCCCCAATAATTGCGACAAATTCACCTTTTTCAATAGATAGGCTGATTCCATTTAAAGCAGTAACTTGATTACCGTCTTTTCCGAATACTTTTTCGATACCATTACATTTTAGTATTTCCATGTTGGCAAATCCTCCTGTATGTTATTTTCTATACTTTGATATAAATCTTTATATTGTTTGGGATTCCTCAAAGTATGTTTATTATAACAAATGTAAGTGACATCTCAGTGACTGTGCCTGGGACTCCGCATATTTTATTTACTTCCCGTTATTATCATGAGATATAAAAACGGATCTCAAAACAAGCTCCGCCATCCGGAAGATTAAATGCACGGATTATTCCGTTCTGCATTTCTATAATTGATTTTGAAAGAGAAAGTCCAATCCCGGTTCCAGTATTTTTTGCGTTTTTTCCACGATAGAACCGCTTAAACAGATGGGGTAAATCCTCTTTTGCAAATCCATCCCCCTTGTCCCATATCCGTATCTGTACATAAAGAGGATTTTTTTCATAAGAACAATGGACAGCAGTGCCTGTTCCTGCCGCCTCCATACAGTTTTTCATCAAATTCATGACAGCTTCCATCGTCCAGTTTAAATCCACATTGATATTTATCTCACCCATTTCTGGAACATCAACCAGAACGCCCTTGTGCATGGATAATTCATATAAATTGTCCGATGCCAGAGAAAGGATTGTAAAAACGTCTGCCGGTTTCCTGTCAAATATAAGTGTTCCGGCATCAATGCGGGACAATAGTAATAACGCCTCTTCTAAATGCAAGAGCCTGTTTATCTGCCATTCTATATCCTTGATATTGGCGTACATTTTACACGCCATAGAGGTATGCCTTTGTGGTGTTTCTGCAGTAAGGGTGTTTCCCAAATATTCTTTCGCCATCTGGATAGTTAAGGAAATAGATGTAATTGGTGTTTTAAGCTGATGGGCAATATTAGAAAGATTTTCTGCATAATTGTTTTGTGCTATCAGGGCTTCTTTCCTTGTCTGGTAAAGTTCTGTTACCGTTTTATACATTTCATCTTGCAGTTTTGAAAATTCATCATTTGAAGATTCAAAAACCAATCCTTGGACGCCTGTATTTATTCTTTCTAAATATTCTGTCAATGCCTGGATGCGGGCGTCTGGTTTCCTATGTAAATAACAGAAAGTGAAAAGGAATAATATGCCACCCGCCAAAAAAACTGAAACGGCAATCCAGATGGCTGTCGTATCCGTAATTCCCAAATCCGATGGATAATAACCAAAGTTTGATAATATATTTTCGTCTGTAACATGAAAATCCTGTGTTTTCAATAATTCTAAAACAGCTTGCTGGGAACCTGGATTATTTTTAATTATACTTTCACAAAATCCTCCCAATATATGAAAACACACATGGTGGTAGTAAACGGTAAGAAGGTATGTAGTCACCGCTGTTACAATCAGGCTAACTGACAACACTAAAAGAACCGTTATTTTTATATTTGGTTTTTTGCTCATATCTCATCCTCCATACGGTAGCCAAAGCTTCGTATTGTTTTTAAGCAGGATGGATAGTGAAGTTTTTCTCTAAGCCGTTTTATTGTAACTGTCAACGTATTATCATTGACATAATACCCGTTATTGTCCCAGACTTGAGCCAGCAGCCGTTCTCTTGTGACAGTTTTCCCTTTATTTTCCATTAAAAGTTGCAAAAGCTTGTATTCTGCCTGGCTGACAGTAATTTCTTCCTTGCCACAAAATACTGCCGTTTTATTTTTGTCAATTGAAATAGAACCGCAGGAAAGATACTGGCCCTGCACATTCCCTGCCCTGCGCAGCAGTGCCTGGATGCGGGAATGCAATACTTCAAGTTCAAAGGGTTTGGTCACATAATCATCTGCCCCATATTCAAAACCAGATATAATATCACGGGTATCATCCCGGACAGTCAGAAAAATAACTGGCAGTTCTTTCCATCTTGAACGTATCCATCTGCAAAAACTGTTTCCCCCGCCGTCTGGCATATTCCAGTCAATCAGCACAATGCCCGGAATATGGTGTTCCAATGCCTTATTTCCGCTTTCAAATGTCCCAAATATAGAAACTTTATATCCTTTCTGGCTAAGATATTCTTTTACAGTCATTGCAATATTTCTATCATCTTCAATATAATAAATTTCTATCATTTCCCTATTTCCTCCTGGCTTTTCTGTCCTTCGTGGGATACTAAAATCAACTAAAAGTATTCTTTATTATAGTGGGTTAAATGGACTAAGGCAAGCCTGTAAAAATTTATATTCACATAAAAACGGCAAGGTTTGCACATTGATGTTTCCAGATGAAATGCCGGCTTTTATGGCGGTTTTTGCTTAAATTTAAGTAATAATATTATAGATATAAAAGGCTTAGTCAAGCAGATATTCGCAATCCGCTTCGCTACTTGCTCATAACCTCATTGCCGCTTTGCGGCAGTCTGGCAGGAGCTTAAACTCCTGCCAGACTAAATAAGTCCTAAACCCACCGCTTAAGAAGCGTGTATTTTAAAGGGCTTACTTAATGAGGTTAAATACTGTTTTAGACTGGAATGTAAGGAGGGGGTTTTTATGAGGCACAAACGGAGGCTATATTTTGCAGGTATAATTGTATTATTTTTTGTGTTAGTTTTTGTATACATAAAAAAATTTGCGATAGGGACTAAATGGTGGGTTATGTCCAATGAACATGAACTGGTAGAAATTTATGATACCTGTCCTTCTGGTAAATATAATAATTCCTATGAAATGCTTTTTTATGGGGATGAATATGGCTGGTGTGACCCAATGGGATGTTTTGCAAGTATAGGGTTTGAATATAACCAGATATTTGGGGATAATTGCAGTTTTATATTATATGGTACAGTATTACAGTGTGATAATTATGCATTTACAGATAAATATGATGGCAATTATGATATAAACTTTTCATGTCATACTATTAAAATACGTGTAGAAAAGGATATATATGGAAATCTTAAAAAGGGGCAGGAAGTATATATTTTTTGCAGATGGAAGTATAGCCCGGGAGAAGATTATGAAGGTGATAATAGTATTGAAGAAGGTAAGAAGGGCATATTTATTGTAACAGGAATACCTATCCGGCTTTCTTATAAAGATGGGAACGATATATTTGCAATAGGGAGTATGCATAATAATAAAAGGTTTCATTACTGTATGTCAGATTATGACAGTGGCATTGACAAGCTGGAAACAAGACAGGATGTAATAAATTTCTGGAAAGAAAACCATTGGGTTTATTAAGCAGATAAATTTATATATCAGGATTTTCATATAAAAAACAGGCAGGATAAATATTTATCCTGCCTGTTTTTTATAAATTAAGCAAGTATTATTAATTTAATTTAATTTAATTTAAACTGTGTAACAGCGTCCATTAAATCTTTTGAATTATTATTTAATGTTTCTGCATCATCATTCAGGTTTTTAACAGCGTCCAGCTGGTTTACAATAGTAGAAGATACCTGTGAGGTAGAGGCAGCAGCACGGTCTGAAACATCAGATATGCTTTGTATTGCAGAAAGTGTTTCGTCTTTTGCAATAGACATCTGTTCAATTCCCTTTGTAATATCGTCAAGGTTATCTGCCAGGTCTTCAATGTGTTTGTTAATTGTGTTAAATAAGTTAATTGTAGTTACAAGTGCATCCTGCTGTGCACCAACAATATGTTCTGCACGTCTGGCAGTTTCTACAGTAAGCTCTGTCTGTGTATTAATACGTGTAATAATATCAGAAATCCTGCTTACTGCCTGCATTGATTCGTCTGCTAGTTTTCTGATTTCATCTGCAACGACTGCAAAGCCTTTGCCAGACTCACCGGCACGTGCTGCCTCAATAGAAGCATTCAGGCTTAAAAGGCTGGTCTGGTCAGATATGGAACTTATTACTTCAACAATATTTTCAATAGTATTAGTTTCATCATTTAACTTGCTAATACCTTCAATTACTGCTTTGGTAACTTCCTGTGTATCTTTGGAGCGTTTATTTAATTTGTCTATAATATCAATTCCCTGGCCTGCAAATACTTTTGTATCATGTGAGATTGTTTCAATAGCACTTGTATTTGTGGTAAGTATATTTATCTTGTCAGACAGCCCTGCCATCTGTTCAAGACACCTTTCTGCTTCCATTGCCTGTGATGAAGTACCTGATTCAATTTCAGATATTGCATTACAGATTTCATCAGAAGAAGAAACAAGCAGTTCAGAAGTGCTGTTTACATTATCTGATGATGAATGGACGAGAGAACTTATATGGTCTACCTTGTTTAACAAGACTTTCATATTAGAAATCATGCTGTTAATGCTTGTTGCAAGTACACCAAATTCATCTTTTCTTTTAATATTGACAATACCTGTAAGGTCGCCGCCAGCAGCTTTTTCAAGTACGCCGGTTGCAGTACTTATTGCTTTATGTATATTAAATGCAAAGAACAACGCAATTAAAAATGCAATAATTATCGCTGTAATTGTAATACCTATTGTCATATTACGTATTTCATAAGCCTGGCTTAACATTACTTTTTGTGGAACAAGGCAGCATACACTTGAACCTGTTTCTGCAATAGGTGAGCACGCAAATAGGTGTTTCTGTTTCTGGTATTTTACCATAGATAAAAGCCCGCCGCTGGATATAGCTTCTTTATAGAAGTCCTGTCCCGAAAATACAGCCTCTTTTTTATCTGTATTCAGGATTTCTGACCCGTCTGGGGATACATAGCCTATAATGCTTTTTTCATCAAGTTCCAGGTCTTTAAGTACATTTGTAACCGCTTTTGCATTAATGTCAATTACAACGTACCCGTCAAAGTTGGTAAATGGCCTTACATAAGAAACAGCATAGCGGCTTTTATCAATATTAAGCTGCTTGTCAAGTTCATCATGTGAACTTATCCATATGCCATCTTCTGTATTCTCTGGAACAGACTGTTTAAATGTGTTATAAAAACCTGTTTCAATATCCCCTGCTGAGGATATGGCATCGCCATAAGCGCCAAATACAGAAATTGCCATTATAAATTCGCTCGCACTTGCAGCAGACTGCACTATATTATATAAAGAGCTCCATAACATATATTCATGTGGCCTGTCATTTTTGTATGCACCACGGTAATAATTATAAAAATCACTGTTATCAATGATTTTCTGGGCTTCTGCACTTACCTGTGACATACCAAGTTCAAGGTATGTTGAAGTAGTATTTACAGTTCCAGCCATATTGTGTTTATATGAATTAAGCATTGCAGTGGAAGAACTGTTATAAGAAACTACGCCAAGAGCTATAATTAAGACAATTACAATCATAAAACCAGATATCAGCCTTACTGCAATGCTGTTTAATTTGTTAAGTTGTTTCATAATGCATTTCCTCCTCTAATATTTCCTGTTGTCTATGTAATCAGCAGCAGTATCAGCAGGAAAGAGTTCTTCCAGTACATAATTCTTCTTGGATACCGGGTCTCCGTTCATTACTGTCTGTACAGCACTGGCAAGAAGCTTTCCAGTTAATGGGTTACATTCCATAACACAATTGATTTTGCCATTTATCATTGCTTCAAATGCATCATGTATGCCATCGAATGAAACAATTACTATATCTTTGCCTGGTTTAATCCCGTTCTTTTCCATAACCTCAATAGCACCAAGTGCCATGTCGTCATTTTCTGCAATAAGAATATCAATGTCCAGTTTTTTGTCAATGATTTTCTGCATATTTTCAATACCGCCGTCACGGTTGAAATTGCCGGATTCTTTATATACAAATTTAAAGTTTCCTGCTGTGTTTAACATTTCTTCAACACCCTGTGTACGTCCAATTTCTGCACTTGAGCCAATAGCTCCTTGTAACAGTGCAACATTGTAGCTGTCTTTCTTTGAATTAAGTGATTTCATATAATCAATAAGCCAGTCAGCAGCCTTATATCCTTCAAGTAAAAAGTTTGAACCAATCCAGCACTCAAACAGTGTGTCATCATCTGTTTCCACCATACGGTCCATTATAATAACAGGTATGCCCGCATCTTTTGCAGCCTTAAGTACATCATCCCAGCCTTCAGAAACAATAGGGGTGAAACTTATAAGGTCTACTTTCTGTTCAATAAATGAACGGACAATAGAAAGCTGGTTGTCAAAGTCGTCTTCTGCACATTCATAGATAAGATTAATTCCATTTTCTTCAGTGCAATTTTGCTGTATGGATTCAACATTTGCAAGACTCCAGGCACTTCCAGTACCAGACTGTACATAACCGACAGTTATAAGCCCTTTGCTGCCGCCAGCATCATCATTGCTGCTGCCTGCTTTTTTCTGGTTGTCTTTTCCACATGCAACTGTTACAACGGCGCATAAGACAAGAAGAAAACAGACAAGCACTCCTTTTGATTTGTTTGTGTATTTCATACGTTCTCCTCTCTGGGTTTATTAATTAATATAGTATTATATAAACCCTAAACCTTTTTCTAAATAACAAAATTATACTATATTTGGTAAAATTATTCAAGTTTTTGTGCAAAAAAACAGAAAAAACTAGTAAAAGCATACAAAATAAACTGTTATTATAGGTTACTATATTAGTCTTTTATAAATTAATTTAGTTTTTATTAAAATGATTATAAATGTAATAAATGGGACACCTGGAAGCAATGGCATTGTGCTGCGCCAGCCTGCGTAATGGGGCATATGGGCTTTAGGAATTTATGAAACGGACGTGGGCATGGTTCTTATATGGTTTGACTTGCAATGATAAATAATGTATACTTCTATTTTAAGAGGAGCAGTTATAAATAAAAATAAGATAAGAAAGGAAATTATTATGAGTAAAAAACCAGTTGTTTTAATGGTACTTGATGGATATGGGCTGAATGGCAAGACAGAGGGAAATGCAATTGCACAGGCAGCTACACCTGTTATGGACAAGCTTATGGCAGAATGTCCTTTCCAGAAAGGAAATGCAAGCGGCCTTTCTGTAGGGCTTCCTGACGGGCAGATGGGCAATTCTGAAGTAGGACATATGAATATTGGCGCAGGCCGTATTATTTACCAGGAACTTACACGTATTACAAAAGCAATTGAAGAAGGCACATTTTTTGAGAACAAGGCGCTTCTTTCTGCTATAGAAAATGTCAAGAAAAATAATTCAAGCCTGCATCTATACGGGCTTTTATCAGATGGTGGTGTACACAGCCACAATACACATCTTTATGGGCTTCTTGAACTTGCAAAGAAGAATGGTGTACAGAATGTATTTGTACACACATTCCTTGACGGACGTGATACACCTCCGGCATCGGGCAAAGGATTTATTGAAGAACTCCAGGCAAAGATTGATGAAATTGGCGCAGGGAAGATTGCAAGTGTGCATGGCCGCTATTATGCAATGGACAGGGATAATAACTGGGACCGTGTTGAAAAGGCATATAATGCGCTTGTCAAGGGCGAAGGTGTTATGTCAGATAATGCAGTACAGGCAGTAGCAGACTCTTATGCAGATGGTGTTAATGACGAATTTGTTGTACCTACAGTTATTACTGAAGGCGGCAAGCCAGTTGCAACAATTAAGCCAGGCGACTCTGTTATATTCTTTAACTTCCGTCCTGACAGGGCAAGGGAGATTACACGTACATTCTGTGATGAAAGTTTTGATAAATTTGAACGTGCTAATGGTTTTATGCCACTCACATATGTATGTTTTACAGATTACGACGAAACAATAGGCAATAAACAGGTTGCGTTTGAAAAAGAAAGCATTACAAATACATTTGGAGAGTTCCTTGCGGCTAATGGCAAGACACAGCTCCGCCTTGCAGAAACTGAAAAATATGCACATGTAACATTCTTCTTTAATGGTGGTATAGAAGAGCCTAATAAAGATGAAGAGCGCTCACTTGTAAAATCACCAGATGTAGCAACTTATGATTTAAAACCTGAGATGAGTGCACCAGAAGTAGGTGAAAGACTGGACGCTGCTATTACATCAGGCAAATATGATGTTATTGTAATTAACTTTGCAAATCCTGACATGGTAGGACATACAGGCGTGATTTCTGCTGCTATTAAAGCAGTTGAACGTATTGACCAGTGTGTGGGCTCTGCTGTGGAAGCTGTTAAAAAGGCAGATGGCGTGCTGTTTATATGTGCTGACCACGGTAATGCAGAACAGATGGTTGATTATGAAACAGGAATTCCGTTTACAGCACATACAACAAACCCTGTACCATTTATACTTGTAAATTATGATGAGGATTATACATTGCGTGAGGGCGGATGCCTTGCTGATATAGCACCAACCCTTATTGAGATTATGGGGCTTGAACAGCCAGAAGAGATGACAGGAAAGTCACTTCTTGTAAGGAAATAGTCCTGGAATATCCTGGTATTACTGTGCAGGCATGGCATTACGGGGGTTATGCCTGCATACAGGAAGCAGCGAGGGGGAGATATTATATGCTGGATTTTGGCTTTATAAAAAGGGTTTATGATATAAAGAAATTCCATGGCAGTACACCAGAAGAAATAGATAAGCTGAAACAGAAGTTTGGGGAAATACCAAAGGTGCTGGAAGAATTTTATCTAAAAGCAGGCAATACAAAAAAATTCCAGTATGGGCAGGATACATGGATTATGCCACATGATTATTTTAAATATGCATGGACTAAGGATTTTGATAATGGCATTATCCTGCTTAATGAGAACCAGGGAGTGTGCCAGGCATATATACGTAAACAGGATTTGCTGCTGCCTGACCCGCCAGTGTATTTATGGTATGGCAGAGAGGAAGAGCCAGGTCTGTGTGCATCTTCTGTTAGTGAATTCCTTATGGCAGCATCAGCATATGAAGCAGCATTTACATTTGAGTATAATCCAGAGGATTTTTATTATTTATCATATAATGATATAGAAGAATTTGAGTCAAGGCTTGATAAGCTTCCATTTAAAATGCAATGGATATCAGATGGTTTAGAAATTGTGTTTTATAGCAATGACCCTGGCAACCTTATAGCCGCCCTTTGCTGTGACGGTGAAGAAGATGGTGGCCTGCAGTTAATTTATGGTGCTGTAAATGAAGAGGCATATAAAAAGCTGGAAAAAGCAATTGATGATATTTGTGAGCCGCTTTAACAGCATTAAGAAAACAGTTTAATAAAGCCTGTGGTGTTTACAAATGACACCACAGGCTTTGTATATTTTTAAAACCATGCTATTTATTTATACAGATATCTATAATCTTCTCCATATCTGAAATAAGATTTCTTGAATATTCCCTGGCTTCTGTATAAATCTGTTCTGCAAGGTAGTAATCATTATTTGCTATTGCATTTATAACTTCTGTGCCATATCCGTGGAACTTCTTATGCTTTGCACCAAGTCCAATCCAGATTGGAAGCACCCCGGGTATTTTTGGGACTATAGCATTATAAAAATGTCCAAAACCACATTTTGAAGGGTCAAGCTGTAATGGAAGGATTGTGCGTTCCTTTACTATTTTTTCAAGGTTATTAAGCCATGTATTATGTGCTGAAATTGCATTTTCCATATATGCTGCAAATTCACCATTTTCAAGATGGTAAAATGCATCATCAGACATAGCACCCATTTGTTTTACTGCATCGTCAAGTATTTGCTCTATAACAGTTACAGGTTCTGATGATTTCCTTAGCTCTTGTTCTACTTCACGCATATATCCTGTGCTGTCAATAAGCTGGTTTTCCATTTCTGTCATTGTGCTTGTGATTTCTTCACTAACAGCAGCAATAGAACTAATAGCCTCACTTACCTCAGAAATATGTTTTTTATTATCATTATTTAATTCCCATACCTGTTCAATCTTTCCTGTTACAGCATTAAGTGCATTAATAGTTTCCTGGGCACTTTCTGCACTCTTTTGTGAGGCATGTTTAATCTCTTCTACGAATTCACCCATGCTGCTGGTAAGTTTCTGGGTTTCTTCTGCAAGACCACGTATCTCAGTAGCCACAACAGCAAACCCCTTTCCAGCCTGGCCAGCCTTGGCGGCTTCAATAGAAGCATTTAATGCCAGCAGGTTTGTTTGTAATGATATAGTATCAATTCCTGCAATAATGTTTGTCATGGTATTGATAATTCCAATAAGCTGGTCCATATCCTTCTGCATTTCTTTGGAATCTTCAATAGTCTGTTCTGAAAGGTCTTTTATTGTTGTAAGTTCTTCCTGGCTTGCCCCTATTTTTTTGTGTACTTCTTCAGTTTTAGAAGAAATTTCAATAATTGTATTTGTAAGTTCCTCATGCTGGTTATTTGTATGCCCTGTTGAATAAGGGCTTTCAGCAGAAATACCAAAAATAGTTTCTGTTGCTTTAGACACCTTGCGGTATATGTCTTCTATTTTTTCAGTCTGGTATTGCATAGCCAGGTCAAGGGAGCTTATCTGCATAACAGCTTTAATGTTTTTTTCAAATATTGCCGCAAACTCCTCCCTGCCTTTAGAAAGCCTGTGGTAAATACTATCAAGTCCAGGTACTTTAGTATAATCCACATCCTTTAACTCTGAAACGGCTTCTGTAAGCACGTTCCGTTTACTTTTTAACCGCATATTTTACCTCCAGGTTTACACATAGGCAGCATAACTACCAAATTATATACTATATCACATAATAAATGATATTATACATTTTTGCAACCTTTTTATCATATAATTAATAAAAGCTATTATGGCTTATATATCTATTTTATGCATAGAAATCCTGGCTGCCACTATAGAGGTAAGAGGTTTAAAATTTCCAGTTATCTTGTGTTTTTGTATGGTTCATGGACGGTTTTTAATGCCAGAGCCACAATATTCCATACAGGGGCACGTTCTCACTACGTTAACCCACGC
>CAJTRU010000025.1:0-10910 GCA_910579085.1 uncultured Lachnospiraceae bacterium
AGCGTGCTTTGTTCATGGAAGACACTTTGGATTTGCCAGCCCATCCAGTAATTATACTATTTTTAAGCAAATTCCCTTAACTTAACGATATTGTAACGTAGCGGAAGTGTACCCCTGTACGGAATATTCTGGCTCTGGCACGCAAAACCGTTCCTCTTTCAATAAAAGATATCTGGATAATTATAAATATTTTATATATTTCCCATTTTCACTTTTAAATCCCATGTTGTGGAGATATGTTTCATGGTTGCCAGCTTCCCCGCTGTAAACTAATTTTTTAACTCCTTTTTCCTGTAATTGGGAGTATAGAAATTTGCCAACAGAACAATCCCTGTATACTGGTGTGGTGTAATCAACAGTGATATTTAAAGTACCATCTCCATCTTTTTTACCAAGCAGAATTCCTGCTGGTGTAGCTTTACATGATACTATGTATGCAGTATCAGCAAGGGAGATATCTATATTTTGTTCTGGGAAGAAATTTTTCATGTCTTCTTTATAGTAATTAATAAAATGCTCCAGGAATTTGTCGTCTGTCCTGCCGTCAATTAAATCAAAATGCTGGTCAGTTTTTAAGAGTTTAGACAGGTTATAAATATTTATTACTACCAGGCATATATTCATTAATGCCAGTGGGTATGAATGTATAATTAATGCATAAATTGCTGAAATAGAACTTCCTGTTGTATTTATAATCCTTAGTTTAACAACTGAGGACATTAACATTGAAACTACTACTAGTACAGAACCAATATAACCAGCCATTTCAATAATCATAGATGTATTCATTCTGGACTCCTCCTTTAATTTAATATGTCAAGCGGATATCCACAATCCGCATTGCCTGCAAACAGGCATTAGCTGCTTGTTTAATGAGGTTAAATAATGCCTGTTGTGAAACAGGCATTTCTTTTTATTAGTTAGTATATTGCTGCCAGGATATTAATACCCTGAACCAGTATCTGTATTTTTAATTATTTTAACAAGCCTGCTTGTGCCAAGCCTGTCTGTTCCACAGCGCATAAATTCTTCTGCATCCGCAAATGAAGAAATTCCTCCTGCTGCTTTAACTTTTACATCTTTTCCAACATGCTTTCTCATAAGTTTTACATCATCAAATGTTGCTCCTGAAACTGAAAAGCCTGTAGAAGTTTTAATATATTCTGCACCAGCGTTTGTAACAATTTCACACATTTTGATTTTCTCTTCTTCTGTAAGCAGGCATGTTTCTATAATGACTTTTAAGATTTTTCCATTACATGCTTCATGAACCTGGCGGATTTCATCTTCTACTTCCTGGTATCTTTTATCTTTAAGAAAACCTATATTTATTACCATATCAATTTCTTCTGCGCCATTAGCTATTGCATCTTTTGTTTCAAACACTTTTACTGCTGCTGTACTGTAGCCATTTGGAAAACCGATTACTGTGCAGATTGGCAGCCTTCCAGCTGCATATTCAGCAGCCTGTTTTACATATGCAGCCGGGATACATGCAGATGCTGCATTATAGTGTATAGAGTCATCAACTACCTGGCGTATATCTTCCCATGTAGCTGTCTGGTCAAGTAAAGTGTGGTCTGTAATTTTTAAAACTTCTTCATTATTCATAATTAACCTCATTTCTGCGCTGCCTTATATTTTAGGCGGGTTTATGCCAGGCAGCACAAAGGTATAAACCCACAGTGTTATAACCAAGTAGCAAAGCACAAAGCCATTGCGTATATCATTAAGCTGGTATCATTTGATAAGTTTTTCTTAATAAAAGTATAAATATACTATATTTTTTAAAAAAGTGAAACTATACTTATAATTAATGCACTCATAATGCTTACAAATACACCACTTATCATAGATTTGAATACAAGGCGGGAAATTGTTCCTCTTTTTTCTGGGCAGAGTACACCAATGCCGCCAATGCACATACCCATGCTTGAAAGGTTTGCAAAACCACAAAGTGATATAGCACAAATCATTCCTGTCCTTGCATCAAGGTTACTTAAATTAGCTCCTAAATCCTGGAAAGCCACAAATTCATTAAGGATTAATTTATTTCCTAATAAAGAGCCTTCCATTAAAATATTACTGCCATCCAGTCCAAGTAAAAATCCGAATGGTGCAAATACATATGAGAAAATATCTGATAATGTGATATTGAAAAATCCTAAAAAGAGATTAATAACTGCAACAATACCAACAAAACCAACTATAGAAGCTCCAATAGATATAACCATCTGCATACCTGTTGAAGCACCTTCTGCAAGTGCATCAATTACATTAGAATTATTCCCCTTATTGTCCATTTTAACATCTGTTATTGATTTTGCTTCTTCTGTCTGCGGCAGGACTATTTTGGAAATCATTATACTTCCAATAGGAACCATTGCGCTTGCTATTAACAAGTATTCCATAGGAATTCCTAAAGCGTGGTATCCTCCTAAAATAGATGCTGACATGCTTCCCATTCCTGAAACAAGGATGACAAAAATTTCACTGTCTGTTAAATCCTTAAGGTATTTGCTTACAAGGATAGGGCTGTCTGTATGCCCTAAAAACATATTGGCAACAGCTACAAAGCTTTCTACTTCAGTTGTACCCATTACTTTTCCAACACCCTTGCCAATCCACTTAACAACAAACCCAATAACACCAACATAGTATAATACGCCTACCAGTGCTGAAACAAATATAATATTTCCTAAACTCTGGACAATAAAGATACTTAGGTCACTTTGGAAAAGGTCTCCAAAGACAAATGACAGTCCTTCATTTCCACAGTTAATTACTGCTGTCAGCCCGTTAGACATAACAGTAATAATTTTCTGCCCTATTGGGATTTTAACTATTATAATTGCAATAATAACTTCAGCAACCAGTGCTTTTGCCACGGTTTTCCATTTTATATTTTTGCGGTCCCAGGAAACCAGCCAGCATATAGCAAACACTAATATTATTCCAAGCAAATTTAATATTAATTTCATAGCTTTCCTCCTTTTCTTATGCAGATTAATTTAACTGGTCCAGAACAGACCCGCCTATTGTTCCTTCTGGCATCTCTACACCAAAATTGTCTGTAATTGTTGCTCCAATTATTGCAAATGTTTTTGCATCTTCAAGCTTACCGCTGCTTTCCATAGATGGTGAATATGCAATAAATGGCACTCTTTCCCTTGTGTGGTCAGTTCCTGTGTGTGTTGGGTCATTTCCGTGGTCTGCTGTAATAATTAATAAGTCATCTTCTTTTAATAAATCCAGAAGTTCACCAAGTTTTACATCAAATTTTTCCAGTTCACTGGCATAGCCTTTTACATCACGCCTGTGTCCCCATAAAGCATCAAAATCCACAAGATTTACAAAACAAAGCCCTTCAAAATCCCTTTTTGCAATTTCAATAGTCTGTTCCATTCCATGTACGGAACTTTTAGATTTATTGGACTCCGTAAGGCCTTCACCATCAAAAATATCATAAATTTTGCCCACTGAAATCACATCCAGCCCGGCATCTTTTAGCGCATTTAATGCTGTCTGTCCATAAGGTTTTAATGCATAGTCATGGCGGTTGCTTGTTCTTTTAAATTCACCTTTTTTCTTTCCAGTGTAAGGCCTTGCAATAACACGCCCTACTTTCCATTCATCTTTCATTGTGATTTCACGTGCAATTTCACAACAGCGGTATAATTCTTCAAGCCCAAATGTTTCTTCATTGCCACAAATCTGGAGTACAGAGTCAGCAGATGTATATACAATCATATGGCCTGTTGCTATTTCTTCTTCTGCAAGTTCGTCTAGTATTTCTGTTCCGCTTGCGCTTTTATTTCCAATAATAGTTCTGCCAGTCCTTGCAGAGAGTTCATCTAAAAGTTCTTTTGGAAAGCCGGTTTTAGTAAATGTTTTAAAGGGTTTTGTAATATGCAGGCCCATCATTTCCCAGTGGCCAGTCATTGTATCCTTTCCCGTGCTTGCTTCATATAAATAAGTATAATATCCAAGTGGTTTTTCTGCCGCGTCAACCTGCTTTAATGGATGAAGGTTTGCAATACCAAGCCTTTGCAGGTTGGGAATATTAAACCCGTCTACAGACTGGGAGATATGTCCAAGGGTATCAGTCCCCGCATCGCCATATTCTGAGGCATCAGGCATTGCGCCTGCACCAAGTGAGTCTATAACAACAGTAAATATGCGTTTATATTTTTTCATATCAAGACCTCCTTTTTGGTTTATTCATTTTCATATTCTTTCAGACGGAGAAACTGTTCTGATGAGATAGTAATTTTTCCATTTTCAATAGAAATAAGACCATCCTTTTCCAAAGCAGCAATATTTCTTTGTACACTTCTGACATTAAAGCCAATCCTGTCAGATAAATCAGACTGTGTTTTATTAATCTTAAGTTTATTATGGTTTTCCTGGTGCTTGTTCTCATATGATTTTACAAGGTATTTTACCAGCCGCTCCTTGCAGTTCATAAACATATATTCACGTTCATGCTTTTTTTCAAAAACCAGTGTAGCCATAATATTTTTTATTCTCAGGAAAAGGGCATTTTCATCACGCTGTACCCATTGCAGGTAACAGCTTGATGGAAGCATTAATATTTTACATTCTTCTGTGGCACAGATGGATACATAATATTCGGGAATATCCCCAAATACTTCAAAATCCCCCACAACATACATCTGGTTAAAGTCCATAAAATAATATGCACGCCCTTGTTTCTGGTAATGCAGCCCTGCTATATTGCCAGAGAGAATTATATATACCATGTCACACGCAGCCCCTGCATGTATAATATACTGGTTTTTCTGGATTTTTTTATATGACATCATTTTAACAACTGCATCAGGCACATACCTGAATAATGCTGTTAAATATTCACGCCTTACAGGTTCAGATTGTTGTATTTTTTCTAATAATTGCTGCTTTGAGTCCATAGTAATCCCCGTTTTATATAATTTTTTCAAATAGTTTCCTGCCAGATACAAATTTAGCAATAATGTGCCTGTCTTCTGCAAGGTAAACCAGGCGTTCAAGCCTTTCCCTGGCATTTAGTTTCTGTGGGTGTTTAAGTGTGGAGTCATCTATTATTACTGCATCAAATTCATAACCTTGTTCAAAGCTTCCAGCATTGCCAAAAAATTCACCGCCGCCCTTTGTTGCAAGATAAAAGACTTCTTCAATGCGCAGTGGTGCAAGTGACTGGTCTTTAAGCCTCCAGCGTAATTTAGAGCATTGTATAGCCATAGCCATAGCTTTAAAAAGTGAAAGTGAAGAGCCTGCTGCTATATCACTGCCAAGCCCTGTCTTTATCCCCATATCAAGAAAAGTCCTTACTGGGGCAATTCCTGATGAAAGGTTTGTATTAGACTCTGGGCAGTGTGCAATAAATACATTCTGCTTTTTCATTAACTCTAATTCATCCTGGCTGCTATGGACACAGTGTGCCATTATGGCAGGCAGGGGTTTTCCAAACATGCCATGCCTGTCGTATGCTTCACCATAAAATGCAGTACCAGGGCAAAGTTCTTTTACCCATTGGATTTCCCCAAGGTTTTCTGATAAATGTGACTGTACTGGAAGGCTGTATTTCTGTTGCAGTATTGATAACTTTTCCATTAGCCCGTCTGAACATGTGGGAATAAATCTTGGTGTAAGTATTGGTTTTACATTTTCAAATCCCATATTGCCAGTAATCCACTTTTCAGTATCTGCAAATGCCTCTTCAGGGCTTTTTTCACATAAGTTTCCAAGACTGTTCCTGTCCATATTTACTTTTCCAACATATGCTTTAATACCTGTATTATCAAGCTTTTCCATTAGTAATGCAGTTGCCTCTGGATGAATAGTACCAAATACACATGCTCTTGTAGTTGCGCTGTTTAGGAGGTCTTCTGCGAAAATACCATAAGCATTATCTGCATATTCCAAATCAGAATATTTTGCCTCTTCCACAAATGTGTGTGTGTCCAGCCAGCCAATTAATTCCAAATCCATTCCAAGCCCGCGGAAAGAATACTGTGGTGCGTGCACATGCAGGTCTGTAAATCCAGGGATAATTATTTTATCTGTATAATCATAAAACGGAAAAATTGCATAACATTCTGGCAGTTCTTCATATACACCTGTGCAAATGCCGTTTTCACATACAACATAACCATTTTCAATAATACAAAGTTCATCACTAGTCTTACTATAACAAATATTTCCTTTTATTACAAATTTTCTCATTATTTCCTGCTTCCTTTCATATAATCTGGCTGGTGGCAGCATACAGGTCACATATTAGTGACAATTTTTGTAACCAGCTCTTTAAATGATTTAGCTACCCTGTCAGCAGTTTCCTGCACTTCTTTATGGTCAAGCTTAACTTTTGAAATACCAGCAGCCATATTTGTAATACATGAAATGCCACATACTTCAAGTCCCATATGGCGTGCTGCCATAGCTTCACATGCTGTGCTCATGCCAACCGCATTTCCGCCCCATGCCTGTGCAAGCCTTACTTCGGCTGGTGTTTCATAATTAGGGCCTGTAAACTGTACATATACACCTTCTTTAAGCTGTATTCCACATTCTGTAGCACATTTCCTGATTATATCATGTAAGCGCCTGCTGTAAACTTCGCTCATATCAGGAAACCTTGTTCCAAGTTCATCAATGTTAGGCCCTATAAGCGGGCTTGGTATGCCAGTTGTAATATGGTCTGTAATCATCATAAAATCACCTGGCTTATATGAAGGGTCTGCGCCGCCAGCAGCATTTGTAAGAAGGATTTTTCTTGCACCCATCATTCCCATAAGACGTGTTGGAAGGACAACATCAGACATTTTGTATCCTTCATAATAATGTACACGTCCCTGCATAATAACAACTGGTTTACCAGAAACATATCCAAATACAAAACGCCCTTTATGGCCCTTAACTGTTGAAACCGGAAATCCTTCAATACTTGTATAATCAACAGTCTGTTCAATCTGGATTTCGTCAGCATAATCACCTAAACCGGAACCAAGGATTAATGCTGCCTCTGGTTCAAAAGAAGTCTGCTCCCTTACACTAGCTAAACAAGTCATTAATTTTTTGTACATAATAATCATCTTCCTTTCTGTTTGTGTTGTTTTTAACAATTTTTATTTACTGCCACATCAATTTTGTAGCTAAATTATATAAAATAAAAAATAATTAAAAAACGACACTTGTCGCCATTGGTGGTTTTTAATAATCTTTCTACGTTTTTCACAATATTTGTTGTATATTTTTATGAAATATATACAAAGGCTGGAAAATTAACACTATTAAAAAATCCAGATAATTTTATGGGCAGTTGTGGCATAGGTATTATTGAATAAGCTGTTTTATGGAGGTAGCTGTATGGCAAAACAGCGCCAGGTAAATATCTGTGTCCATAAAGATAATGTTTCCCTAAATACATTAATTAAATCCTTACAAGAGATGCATATAGAAGTATTAGAAGAAATTGTAAGAAATATAGAACTTCCAGAAAGCCAGATAAAGGATTTATTAACAGAAATGCAAAAAAAAGGCAGGCATGGGAGGACAGGTTTATGAAGGAAAATATACAAAAAAACACGCCTTTAAGGATTGCGGTTTATGCGCGTAAATCTAAATTTACAGGCAAAGGAAAATCTGTAGAAAACCAGATAAAAATTTGTACAGAGTATGCAAAGAGCCATTTAATAAATAATGGGGAAGAAATAAATATAGAAATTTATAAGGATGAAGGAATTTCGGGAAAAGATATAGTTTCACGCCCAGGGATATTAAAGTTAATTTCAGATATTGGGAAGGGAAAAATCCAGATGGTTATATGTTACCGCCTTGACCGCATAAGCAGGAATGTAAAAGATTTTTCAGAACTGGTAACAAAACTGTCTGCTTCTGGTGCGGGGTTTATTTCTGTAAATGAAGCATTTGACACCAGGACACCTATGGGAAGGGCAATGATGTATATTGCTTCTGTGTTTGCACAGCTTGAAAGGGAAACTATTACAGAACGTATTACAGACAATATGTATGCACTGGCAAAGACAGGGTGCTGGCTTGGCGGAAGGACTCCGCTTGGATTTACCAGTGCAAGGATAGAAGAAACAGACAGTACTGGAAGGAAAATAAGCAGGTACTGCCTGGAAGCGGAAGAAAATGAAACAGATATTGTAAAGCTATTATATGATAAGTACCTGGAACTAGGTTCACTTACAAAACTAGAAACTTATCTTATAAATAATAATTACCATACCAGGGATGGAAAATTCTATGGAAGGTACACTTTAAAATCAATACTTTCCAATCCTGTATATTGTGTAGCAGGCAAAGTTATATATAAATACCTGGTTGCAAACGGTTACAGCATATACGCAGAACAAAATCTGTTTGACGGGACAAAGGGGCTTATGGCGTATAATAAAAATAACTGCAAAGCCAAAGGGAAAAGAATTAACAATCCAGAGGACTGGATTATTGCAACAGGGATGCATAAAGGGGTAATTCCGCAGGAAACATGGATAAATGTACAGGATAGGCTTAAAAATAATTCAGGAAAAAGTTACCGCTATCCTAAAACAATTGGTGCACTTCTTTCAGGAATTGTCCGTTGCGGCAGGTGTGGTTCATTTATGCGCCCTAAAGGTGGCAGGATAGCTTCTAGTGGTGAAAAGAGGTATTATTACCAGTGTGAATGTAAGGAAAAAAGTAATGGGAATTTATGCAAGATGCCAAATATCCCTGGAAATATTTTAGATAAAATGGCTGTTGCAGAAATTTTAAATTTAAGACAAAAGCTATTAAAAGATGGCAGTTATTTACAAGATGAAATAGAAAAAATAAAAGATAAAATACAAGAAAAACAGAAGAAGGATATAATATTAAAACAGATAAAAGATTATAGCAGCCAGGAAACAGCACTGGTTGATGCACTTGGAAAAAGCAGCAGTGAAGCTATAACAAAGCTTATATTAGCAAAGCTGGATGAAATTACAGCCACAAAAGGCAGGTTGCAGCAACAATATAATAAAAAACTTTTGGAAATACAAAACAGTGCAGAAAAATATCCATGCTGCCTGCTTGCAGAAAACATACTTAACCTTAACCAGGAAGCCTGGGAACTTATAAATCCTGCCAGGCAGAAGGATATTCTGGAAATAGTTATAAAAGAAATAGTCTGGGATGGTAAAAATGCAATAATCCACCTGCAAGCCGGAAATATTTTACAGGAAATTCCGGCTCTGGATGCAGACAAAGACGGTGCAGAGGTAATGAACTGCTTATGATGATGCGTTCCGATAAAAAAGCTTCCAAAGACGTTTATTTATACGATTCAATAGGTTCAGACAAAGAAGGCAACGAAATAAGCCTTATAGATATTATTGAGTATGAAGACGAAGATGTGGCAGAGCGTGTCACAATGCAGGAAAATATTTCAAGATTAGACAGGATAATTAGTGATACATTAACACCGAGGGAAAAAGACATTATAATTCTAAGGTATGGACTGAATGGTGAAGAAGAAAAAACGCAGAGGGAAATTGCAGCAAAATATGGTATATCCCGTTCATATGTGTCAAGAATTGAAAAAAATGCATTAAATAAACTTAAAAAGTCTTATGAAAATTTTGGTTAAACAAATAACATGAAAACATGCTGCAACAAGCTTGTTAAGCAGATACAAATATGATATTATAATTCCATATATTATATATAAAATATGGAATTATATCGTGTTTGTATAGAAGAAAGGAGAGTTGTGGCAGCATGTGCTGCTTCATTTCAGAAAAATGACATATATTGAAGAGTATAAAGAGGGCAATAAATTTTTAGGAATATATCTTTGCAAATCAAAACAGGTATTAAAAACAAAAGCAGGAAAAACATATTATTCGCTTATATTACAAGACAAAACAGGGGTAATTGACGGAAAAGTCTGGGACTTGAATAATGGGATAGAAGACTTTGAAAGCATGGATTTTATAATGATTGATGGTATGGTTACGTCATTCCAGGGTGCACGCCAGGTCAATATAAACAGGATAAGAAAGGCACAGGAGGGTGAATATAACCCTGCTGACTATATACCTGCGTCTAAATATGATATAGAAGAAATGTACAAAGAATTAAAAGCAATAATAAATTCAATAAAAGAACCACATCTTAAAGAACTGGCAGAAAAATGTTATATACAGGATACGGAATTTGCCAGGAAATTCAAACTACATTCAGCCGCTAAATCAATACACCACGGCTTTATTGGAGGGCTTTTGCAGCATACACTTGCTGTGGCGAAGATGTGTATTTTTATGGCGGACAATTATAGTATATTAGACAGGGACTTATTAGTTACAGCAGCAATATTCCATGATGTAGGAAAAGTTTATGAGCTTTCAGAATTTCCTTCAAATGATTATACCGATGATGGACAGCTTCTGGGCCATATTTTTCTTGGAGCAGAAATTATAGGTACTAAAGTAAAAGAAATACCAGGATTTCCGAAAGTACTTGCTTCAGAACTCCGCCACTGTATACTGGCGCATCATGGGGAACTTGAATTTGGTTCTCCTAAAAAACCAGCAATTGCGGAGGCAATGGCACTTGCTTTTGCTGATAATACAGATGCAAGGCTTGAAACAATGACAGAAATATATGAAAAATCTGACCCAGGCACAGAA
This sequence comes from uncultured Lachnospiraceae bacterium, assembly GCA_910579085.1. GTDB lineage: Bacteria > Bacillota > Clostridia > Lachnospirales > Lachnospiraceae > Butyribacter. The sequence continues at coordinate 10,677 of CAJTRU010000025.1, forward strand.
TGGCTGGGATATAACAGGATTGTTGACTCTAACATAAGACAGAGTACAGGATGTGCCCAGAAACGTAAAAACAGTTAAGCTGTATGAAATAAAATGCCGGAAATAATTTATAACAGAGAAGCGGCGGCGGAATACGCCCGCAGATGGACCTCAGTCATAAGCGAAAGCCGCAACACGGAGCAATGGGCGGATTACGACAATGACAGCGGGAATTTCATATCTCAATGTATTTAC